>JAYUEB010000602.1:0-10650 GCA_043739525.1 Bdellovibrionales bacterium | reverse complement strand
TCTGTCGAAATCTCTTTGGCCGACTCATAATACTCAAGTGGAAAGTACATTTTGAGTGTGCTCTCATGAATCATTCGAGGCGATTCAACAAAAAGTTGAGATAAGATATGAAACTCCGCTATCGAGTTTCGAGTCGAATGCATTAGAAAAGCGACGTACAACTTAAATTCCGGCTCGCTATTACGTGACCGAGAAAAGAGATTTTCAACAAGCTCGGCGGCTCTCCCAGACTCTTCGATTACAATGAGTGCCTCAACAGCTTCAATGAGTTTGTTGGCATTAAAATCTATGATCGATCTATTCATGGCTTGAAGTTCACGGTTTTGATCATTTGAAATTTGAGCTTGAACTTGATCTCCATGAACAAGAATATTCTGAAAGTTAATCAAGCTCTCGTTTTTAAGATCGAGATCTCGATCAATTGAAGCCTTTTCAATATTCGGAGCGACAGGCTGCTTTTCAGCGCAATAGAGTCGCCAATATTTTGCGCGCGATTGAAAATCATTTAGAGCGATTTCAACACTAGGGAGGAGCGATTGAGCGATTTCGCACTGATCTTTCCAAATATTCAATATCGATAGGCGATATGCGGCCTTCAATGAAGCGGAGTCGTCACCACACTCAACAGATTTGGAGTAGAGGCTCTTCGCATCTGTTATAAAGCGCTCGTCTGGAAAATATTCTTCAAGTTTAGCCGCCACGCTATTGAGAAGTACGGCACTTGCGCAACCTTCTGTCTGCTTAAGGCTTAAGATGAGCGGCTCGAGTTTGTCGACGTTTGAAAGGTCCTTAAAGGCAGATGTCAGTTCATGATATTTAAGTTCTTGGAGGTGCTCAAGATCGGCTTCTAAGATCCATTTGCGAATTTGACGATTGGATTCTTTGGGCGGTTTCTTTTCTGGAGTTACATCTTTTGAAAGTCTGTCTTTTTCGAAATCGCAAAACGCATTTGGAGAGCGCTCGCATTTGGCCAAAAACTCAAGTTTCGTCTTCACATTCTTAGTTTGTCTGTAGAGAGCATAGCTTTCAGCATTTTTGATTAGTTCTTGCCGCTTTTGTTTTTCGTAATAGTCAATGCCGAGGTATTTGGGTTGGTCTTTATTTAATAGATCCTTAAGTAAAAATACTTGAGGGCTTTGGAGCTGCTTGAGTGCATCCGACTCAAGGCGAACGCCCTGGTAGCCTGAAGCTGGAAGTTTCATTAAAAAAAGTACAATAAAGGCGAGTGTGGGCTTAAATCTGATAGATGTGGACATCTCTTTAAAGTTAACACTCAAAAATTTAATTTGCTTTAAAAAATTGCGTTAATTATTTGATCTGGTCCTGCCCATGTAATAGTGTTTCTAGATGAAAAAATGGCACCTGAAGTTTCAAGCGCTCAGAAAGTTTAATTTGAGGCACCCATGGGTGTTCTCAAACGATCTAAACCACTCTCCTAAAACCGTGACTCCAGGCGAGCTCGTCGAGCTGTATAATGAAGGGGGCGATTTTCTAGCAAAAGGCTATGCGCACCCGAATACGCTCATCTGCTTTCGGATTTTGACCCGAGAAGGCCACGAAGAAATAAATGCAAACTTCTTTTGCTCTCGGTTTGAAAGGGCATTTGAAAAGCGAAAGCTCGCGAAGGTCGATGCCTTTAGTTTTCGTTTGATTTTTGCCGAAGCCGATTTTTTACCTGGACTTATTATCGATCGCTATAAAATGTCAGGGGACTCACAAGTATTTGTTCTGCAGTCCTCAACTGCTGGAATGGACCTCTTATTACCTGTGGTATTCGAAGGACTTGAACAATTTGTCAAAAAAGTCGTGCCAATTCATTGGAACAAGACGGGCATCATTTTAGCAAATGATTCGAAGTCGCGATTGCTTGAGGGCATAGCGGTTGAACCAAAGCGTGTACAGAAAGACCTAGAATCAGTTGACTGGAATGACATTGAAATTGAAATCGCTCCGGCCCTCGCTGAGCTTCGCGCTCTTAAGATGCATGTCGATTTACTTGGAGGCCAGAAAACTGGCTTTTTTCTAGATCAAAGATCCAATATTGAGATGTTGATCGGAGCCTGCAAGGAAATCCATTCACTCAGTCGAACCAGAAAGCTTCGAGTCCTAGATCTGTGTTGCTATAATGCTCAGTGGAGCTCTCAGCTCGCAAATTTATTTTCTAGTATGGGTGTCGAGGCCGAATTCACTTGTGTCGATGCTTCTGACAAAGCCCTCGCTTTAGCAAAAAAGAATTTACAAAAGTATCATCTCAAAGATTCGGATATTCGTTTAGAAAAACTCGATGTTTTAAAGGATCTATCGAAGCTTGCAGATCAAAGTTATGATGTGGTTATTTGCGACCCACCGGCCTTTATTAAGAAAAAGCAAGATATTCCAAACGGTGAACGGGCCTACATGAAACTAAATCGCGATGCGATCAAAAAGACTGCGCAGGGCGGCTTTTTCATGAGTTGCTCCTGCTCGGGTCATCTCGACGACCTCAAGTTTCGCGAAGTTCTCATTCATGCGACGAGCAAGTCAGGCCGAAATCTTGAGTGGTTGTGGCGCGGAACCCATAGCCCTGATCACCCAGAGCTAGCCGAATTTCCTCAAGGAACTTACTTGAAAAGCTGGTTAGGCTGGATGAGATGAGAAGTCTCACCATCATTGGACTTTCTGCGCTCCTTATGACTTGCTCACATGAATCTCACAAGACAGAGTTTCATTGTTTTGGAGAGCCGCAAGTATTCACGATTCAATCAACCAAGATCAGTGGGGCTGGCGAGAGCTTTGTGCCACATACAGGGCAAAAGAAATTCGAAAGCTATCTCGCACTCAATTTGAATTACGCGCCTTTTGCTTCTTTGTATGAAGACCTTCAAAAGTCTTATGGAAGACTTAAAAATCGGGCTGAAGCCCACGTGACCGTTGTCACGCCACCTGAATATGACGAAGTCTTAAGCGCGTTTTTAACTATGAATGAAATCAACGACCTTGCCAGTAAATTTGAAATTCAAAAAGCTCATTTAAACGCTCTTTGCATTGGCAGGGGCGAAACCCTTTTGAATGACAAGACTGAAAGTGTCTATTTTGTGGTACTCGACTCTAAAGACTTGCTTAAATTGCGACATCAGATATTTAACGCGTTTGTTGCAAAGGGTGGCCTTCCAAGTCACTTTGATCCAGAAAATTTTTATCCGCATATTACTCTTGGATTTAGCTTGAGAGATTTACACGAATCTGATGGAGTCAAGAAGGGCAGAAATGCTTGCTTTTCAAAACTCAAATCTTTAAGTAATTAAGTAATTAAGAAATTAGGAAAATCCGATGGCGAAATCAAAAAAAAACTCACAAGAGATTTCAAGCGACAATCAGTTTTTTAAAATGTCTTTCAAGACTTGGATTGAATCTGCGAAGATCAATTTTGAAAACAAAACAACGACCAGTTCGAATCAGCCTTCCGCCGCAGCAAACTTTGCGAAGGTTATTTTTGTTCGTAGCAGTGATTTTGAGCTTGCAAATAAGCTCATCACCCGAGAGCTCAGTCTCAAACAAATTGATTTTATCAAAAAATCGAAGCTCGAGTTTTTTGAGTTTCATGGAAATAAAGGGCCTATTTGGATTGTGAGACCTTTAAATCTTGCGACTTCGACTCAAGCGAAGTCTCCCGTTAGTTTTCACCGGGGCCTGATCAAGCCAGATGAAGAGACTCGAGTGAGAGATTTTTTTGGACAGATTTGCAGAGGCCTAGCTCAATTTTCTCTTTCGAAACTCGAAGTTATTTTTGTTGATGCCTCAGGCGAAGAGATGAGGCAGGCTCTCATTGGGCTTGAGCTCGCTTCCTATCGGTTTACTCAAGAGTATTTTGGTAAAGAAAAAAAATTACCAAAGCTTGAGATTTATGATCTCCGATTTCAAAAAGTTTCTCGCGACAGCGGAAGCCCACTTTTACAAAAAAGCATCAATGCCGAAACTCTTAAAACTATAGCCAAAGAGGCGAAGGCGATCAACCTTGCGAGACATTTAGTTAACCTTCCGCCCAATGTTTTGAATCCAGAGACTTACGCAAACGAAATTGAAAAATGTTTTAAATCCATGCCCAATTTGACCCTCGATATTTGGAAAGACGACAAGCTTAAAAAAGAAAATATGAATTTACTCCGAGCTGTCGGTGACGGTGCTGAGTTTGGTCCTAGGCTTGTCCATCTGAGATATCGTCCAAAACTTACTTCTGACCAATCAAAAGCAAGACAGCCTCGGCCCATCGCTTTTGTGGGTAAAGGAATTACGTTCGATACCGGAGGACTCGATATCAAGCCATCAAGTGGAATGCGTCTCATGAAAAAAGATATGGGAGGCTCCGCAGCTGTTTTAGCTCTTTGTTATTGGGCAAGTTCTACAAATTATCCTTATCCTCTCGATTTTTATTTATCGATTGCTGAAAATGCAGTTAGTAAAAGGGCATTCAGACCGAGCGATGTTGTCGTTTCAAGAAATTCGACATCAGTTGAGATTCACAACACCGATGCAGAAGGGCGCCTTGTGCTGGCGGATGCTCTTGACGTTGCGATTAAGCAACAGGGGCCCAATGAACCTTTGCTGGTGATCAACATTGCGACACTCACAGGCGCCATTAAAGTGGGGCTTGGAACTGAGGTTGCGGGACTCTTCTGTAACCATGATTTACTCTCTGATATGCTTTTTGAAGCGGGCCGTGAGCAAAACGATTTATGTTGGCCCATGCCGCTCTTTCAAAATTATCGCAATCAATTGAAGAGTCAGTTTGCTGATATGAGCAATTGTTCAGACGCCGGATTCGGCGGAGCGATTTCGGCAGCGCTTTTTCTTGAGAGTTTTGTTGGTCAAAAAGCATGGGCTCATCTCGATATTTACGCGTGGAAAGAAGGCGCGATGGGTGCTTTTAGTGAGGCAGGTGGCAGTGGCCAGTCTGTGTTGATGCTGACAAACTTTTTAACTCAGGTTGCGCAAAGTTTTGATCGCGGAGAACATTTGTTCTCTTAGCCTGCAATTTGGATTGCTTTCTTTTTCCAGACACGCATATCGCAGACACCATTTTCAATATGTACGTAAGTGGTGTCTCTTAACCAAGAGCCCGGATTAAAGTAGAACTTTCCTTCTCCCATATCGACTTGGCCAATATGGTGGGTGTGACCAAAAATCACCTGATCAAATCCGCGCGCCAAAAGCTCTTCAGCCGCATCGATAAAGTTTTGGTGTTCACCTTCGATACCTTTTTTGCCGCTTTTCCAGATGCGAGATTGCCAGATTTCAAATTGAATCCAAAGCTTATAGAAGTTGGGATGAATCATGAGAGCAAATCCAGCGGCCCAGGTGAGAAACTCGTATAGCTCGGGGTTTTTAACAAAGAGGGGATCATAAAGATGTCCATGTTCGATCCGCACCCGCATATCTTTGTTGGTGAGATTTAAAAAAGGAGCGACTTTAAAACCGCCCCAATCATTTAAGAAGTTTTCAAAAACGATGTCGTGATTGCCGACCACATAGTAAATATTTTTTCCAGAGGCGGTATGCGCCTTTAAAGCATGCAAGACTTCGGGAACATCTCGTGCAAGTTTTGCAAATGAAACTTGTGCGATTTCAAATCCGTCGCCATTAATGCACACATCGTAGCCGTTCACACGCGCCCAGTTTAAAAATTCAACCGTATTGAGTTTGGCTTTCGAAAATGGATTTCCTAAATGGAGATCCGAGATGACGAGCATCTTGTCGGACTTGATATCGGTGATCATGAAGCGATCTTTTTATCAGTTGGAACATTCGAAAATTCAGAGCCACTGACAATTTTACGAAGAGCTTCGGTACTGAGTTTTTCTTGGCTCAGCTCTTTCACGAGGCTTTCATTCGTCATCCGAATTCGACGTGATAAGCTTTGAAGCATCTCAAATGCAAAAGTTGGATCCCTGCGAATCTTGAGTAAGAAGCCACCCGGGTGAATCACCAAAAGCTTGGTTTTGCCGACTGCTCTGGCTGTGGCACTTCGTGGGAGGCTTTCAAGTAGCGACATTTCTCCGACGAAGTCTCCTTTCGAAAGATGAGCGAGGTGGACCTCTCCTGATTTGGTTTTTTTATTGACTTCAACACTTCCGCTGACAACCACATACATTTCGCGACTGTCGTCGCCTTCGGTAAAAATAACTTCACCGTTTTCAAATACGCGGCTGAGCTCTTGGGCAAACTTCTTTTTGTCTTCTAAATTTAGCATGTTCTCATTTTAACATAAGGGAGATACTTGAACCAAGAGATCCAAAGTCGTGTTTAAGTCCCATCCATTTTTGGTTCGCTTTTTAAGCAGGCCAATTAACACAAAGCTTCAAATTTCTTGACGAAAATTATTTCTACTTGCATTTTTATCGCAGCCCAGTAAATTTGGGACTGAATAAATGATTTATCACGCTTTTAGTCTTGTAAAGGCTCAGCTAAACTGGGACTGGCTAAGACAATGAGCTAAGACAGTGAGCTAAGCCATTAGGCTAAGACATTAGGCTGGGTTTTTAAAACAGTAATTAAACAGTAATTAAACAACGGGCATTAGCCCACATATAAGGAGTACACATGAAAAAATTTAACGCACTTATGCTCGCGGCTATCGTAGCAGTAGCTTTCTCAGCTCGCGCAGCTGATCCAGCTCCAGCTGCTCCAGCTCCAGCTGCTCCAGCAGCAGATGCTCCAGCAACAGCACCAGCTGGCGATGCTATGAAAAAAGATGACATGGGCAAAGGCGATGCAAAAATGGACAAAATGGACAAAAAAGGCAAAAAAGCTAAAGGCAAAAAAGCTAAAAAAACTGAAGAGACTAAGTAATTAGTTCTTAAGTTTTAGTTTGTTCAAAAGGGCCTCTTTGGGGCCCTTTTTTTTTGCCCAAAAAGCACGAGGAACTTAAGATATTTTCAAATCATAAAAGCTTCGAAAACTTCAGTTGAGAGAGTCCTAAAAGCCTCTACCTAAAATACTTTTATGCGTGACATTGATTTCTGCTTAAGCTACGAACTACGGGTTATTATTTAAATAAATCAGGCAGCGTTTTTTAAGATGAAGAATGCTTTCCTGGTTCCATCATTTATGAAAGAGGAGAAACTATGTCAGTGAGTCAGCCAGTGAGTCAGCCAATGAGTCAGCTCATGAGTCTGCTGAAGACTTCGAAATCGGGGCGGGTATTGCGGCAGGCGCTCAGTCTGTTGTTGCCATTGTTCGCAACAAGCCAAGTTTTCGCTAACGAATCGTCTTTGCACGTACCAAGTTTGAACGTCACGTTCAATATGTTTGGTAACCAAGTTTCTGGAGAATCAATTCTCTGGACAGGTATCGTTGTCGGACTTCTTGGAATCATCTTTGGTCTCGTTGAATTCTTTAAAATTAAAAACTTACAAGCTCACAAATCAATGCTTGAGATTTCTCACCTGATTTATGAAACTTGCAAAACATACTTGCTCACTCAGGCAAAGTTCCTCGTTATAATCGAGATCTTTATCGGTGCTTGTATCGTCTATTACTTCGGTTATCTTTCTCACCTTGAAGCCGGTAAAGTTGTTATGATCTTGGGATTCTCAATTTTGGGTATCTTGGGTTCGTTTGGAGTTGCTTGGTTTGGTATCCGAATCAATACTTTTGCGAACAGCCGTACCGCTTTTGCATCTCTTGAAGGTAAAGCTTATCCTGTCATGGATATTCCTCTGCGTGCAGGTATGTCGATCGGTGTCGTTTTGATTTGTGTTGAGCTTATCATGATGATCGGGATTCTTCTGTTTGTTCCAAAGGAAAGTGCAGGAGCTTGCTTCGTCGGTTTCGCGATCGGTGAATCTCTGGGTGCTTCTGTTCTTCGTATTTGCGGTGGTATCTTCACAAAAATTGCGGATATCGCATCTGATTTAATGAAAATTGTTTTCAACATTAAAGAAGATGATGCTCGGAACCCAGGTGTTATCGCCGATTGCGTTGGTGACAATGCGGGTGACTCTGTTGGACCCACAGCGGATGGATTCGAGACTTACGGTGTGACGGGCGTTGCTCTGATCACATTCATCGTTTTGGCAGTTGGTACTGTTGTTGATCCAAATGGCGCGCACGTTGCGACTCCAGATGGCGCAATCTTCCAAGCTAAATTGATCGTTTGGTTATTTGCTATGCGTCTTTTGATGATCCTGACTTCAGTAGGTTCTTACTGGATCAATGGTGTTATCTCTCGCGCCATGTTTTTGACAAAACAGAAATTCAACTTTGAAATTCCACTTACAACTCTCGTGTGGATCACTTCTATCGTTTCAATCATCGTCACTTACTCTGTGTCTTACGTGATGATTTCAGATCTTCAGCCAGCCTCTTTGTGGTGGAGACTCTCGACGATCATTAGCTGCGGTACTCTAGGTGCGGCGATTATTCCTGAGCTCACTCGCGTGTTCACATCAGCGCACTCTCGCCATGTACAAGAAGTTGTATCGGCAAGTCGTGAAGGTGGAGCATCTCTGAACGTCTTGTCTGGTTTGGTTGCCGGTAACTTCGGTGCTTTCTGGAAGGGTGTTGCGATTGTTGCTTTGATGACTGTTTCTTTTGTAGTGGCAACTCCAGTTCTGGCTGCTGAACAGTTTCCAATGATTTTCCCAGCGGTTTTCGCGTTCGGTCTTTTGGCTTTCGGTTTCTTGGGAATGGGACCTGTTACAATTGCAGTTGATTCTTACGGCCCAGTAACAGATAACGCTCAATCCGTTTTCGAACTTTCTTTGATCGAAACGATTCCAAATATTGGTGCTGAAATCCAAAAAACTTTTGGTTTCAAACCTGATTTTAAACGCGGCAAAGAATTACTCGAAGAAAACGATTCAGCTGGTAATACATTCAAAGCAACGGCTAAGCCTGTTTTGATCGGTACTGCGGTTATCGGTGCGACCACGATGATTTTCTCGATCATCTTGCTCCTCGGTATTAAGCTTGATCTTCTTGATCCACGCGTTCTTCTCGGCCTCATTTCAGGTGGAGCTGTGATTTACTGGTTCACAGGAGCTTCTATGCAAGCTGTGACAACAGGTGCGTTCCGCGCTGTTCAGTACATCAAAGAAAACATTCGTCTTGAAGATTCAGATAAAGCTTCGATGAAAGATTCAAAGGAAGTTGTGAAAATTTGTACTCAGTACGCACAAAAAGGTATGTTCAATATCTTTATCGTTGTGTTCTCGTTTACTCTTTCATTTGCATTTTTTGATGCAACTTTCTTTACAGCTTATTTGATTTCAATCGCAGCTTTCGGTCTTTTCCAAGCTCTCTTCATGGCTGATGCCGGTGGAGCATGGGATAACGCTAAGAAAGTCGTTGAAGTTGATTTGAAAGAAAAAGGCACAGCTCTTCACGCCGCTTGCGTTGTGGGAGATACAGTTGGCGATCCATTCAAAGATACTTCTTCGGTTGCTTTGAACCCAATTATTAAGTTCACAACTTTGTTTGGTCTTTTGGCTGCTGAGATCGCGGTTGAAGCAAAAGAAATCTCTATGTACATTGGTACCTTCTTCTTGCTCGTGGGACTGTTCTTCGTTTATCGCTCGTTCTACGGAATGCGCATTCAAACTGAAGTGAAGCCAGATGCAATGAAAGGCACAACTCCGGTTGCAGCTAAGTAGTATTTTAGAATAATGTATTTTAAGAAGCCCGATCGAAAGATTGGGCTTTTTTTTTGGATTTAGGACTGGTTAAGGACATTTTAGAAAGACGCGAAGCCTGTTCTAGAGTTTTTCAATTAGAATAGCAATCGCACTACCGACGAATAGAGATTAGCGAGCACGAGATTTTCATTTTGATCAAATTTTTCAAAGAGGCTTCGAGTGAAGCTGGGAATATCTTTCATTGCTATCTGTTGGCTTGTTGAGATGAGATAGGTTCTTAGATATTCGTCCGTCGCTGAATTGAGTGTTGCCTTGTCGTTGAAGAGCCGATAGATCGTACTTTCCGAAATTTTGCATCGCTTCGCAATTTCATTGATATTCATGGAGTCGACGGTGGTGGCGCTGCTGGACGGTCCGCCCCGTCTTCTGCGCCCCGGCTCGGTGACGCGCGTCGAGATCGAAGCGCTGATAGGCCCTCTGGCCGAGGCCGAGGCCGACGCCGGTCGATCCCCGGGCCGCATGACCCGCCACTATGCGCCGGCGGCCCCCGTCCGGTTGGATGCGGCCTTTCCTCTGGCCGGGGAAGCCTTTCTCGCCTTCGGCGCGGGCCATGAAGGTCCCTGCGTCTTCAACCTCAGCCCGGCCGGCGATCTCACCCAGGCGGCGGCCAATCTGTTCGCCCTGCTGCGCGCCGCCGACCGCACCAACCCCACGGCCATCGCGGTGTCGCCCATTCCGGAGGCGGGTCTGGGCGAAGCCATCAATGACCGGCTGCGCAGGGCCGCGGGCCATGTGGGATGACGGCTGGCCTCGTGCCGCATAGGGTTGCGACATGACCGCGAAAGTTTCCCCCGAGTTCCTTGACCGCCTCAAGGCCGTCCTGGGTCCGGGCGGCTGGAGCGACGATCCAGACCGCCTCGCCCCCAAGTTGGTGGAATGGCGTGATCGCTGGCGTGGAACCACCCCGCTGCTGGTCCTGCCGGCCGACACTGCCCAGGTCGCGGCGGTGATCGGAATCTGCGCCGAATCGGGCGTGGCC
>JAYUEB010000601.1:0-10657 GCA_043739525.1 Bdellovibrionales bacterium | reverse complement strand
GCGAAGTCCTCATAAAAATCTCCAATTAGAAAGTCCATTCCAGGAAAAACTTGAGATTGAATGATCGATTGCAAGAGTTGATCTTTTTCCCCAGGGTCCACGCCACGCTTGGTGGCATCGACGCGATACCGATTGGCGGCGTTCATACGAAGCTCGTCATTATATATAATTTCGCGAGGTGGGATAATATGGCAGACCTTGAGATCGGCAGTCGCAACACTTCGACCCGTATCGGGATCAAAAAAACGCATCGACTCGATATCATCGCCAAACAGCTCGAGTCGTAGCGGAAGATCGTGAGCCGGCGAATAAATGTCGACAATGCCCCCTCGGATCGCAAATGTGCCGATGTCTTCAACGACAGGGGCCGATTGGTAACCGAGCTTGGTGAGAAGCTTTGAAAACTCCTTTGGCAATTCTTGAGAAAGCTTAAGAGTTAAAAAGTTTGAGCGCAGAGCTTGTGGCGGAAGCGTTCTCTGCATAAGCGCAGAAACCGAAGCAATAAAAATTTGCTGGCTGCCAGAATTTTGCGCAGCAAAGTTGAAGCTCGTGCGTGCTGCTAAATTACGCGCATTAGGATAGAGTCCCGAATAAGGTGAAATATCAAAGGAACTTAAAAGCTTTGTTGCAAGCTCGGGATTAAAAAAAGCCAGTTCTTCTCGAAACTGCTCTGCTGCTTTATCTGTAGGCAAAACCACTAGCTGGGGAGCATCCCATAAGGTCGGCGAAGTCGATTGGCTGAGTAATAAGGCAAGAGCAAAACTTGAATTGGTGCCGGTAATGTTGAGAGTCTCATCACCCTGTTGAGACAGTCTCGCAAGCTCACGCTCGAGAACTTTTTCGAAATGTAATTCAAGGGGCAAAGACTCCATCTACTCACCGCGACGACAAAAGGGATTTTTTCAAATAGCTAGTTGAAATCATCTCACATTCCTTAGAAGATGAAGACGCGTAACTGTAACATTCGTGCCCGCGGAAGAGTAGCCATTTCAAGCTTTTGACTAAGCGTCTATGAGGGCGTCTTTAGTTTTGAATTGATCTCAAAAACGGCGGTCATTTGGAGGCGTCCTGTGAGCAGCATACTCCCAGTCATAGTTTTATTTTTTATCGTCATCGGCTTTGGCGCGGGCATATTGTATCTCTGTTCTTTTTTGGGCCCGAAAAAATCTCCCAATCCAGCAAAAGATATGCCTTATGAGTGCGGTGTTCCAGGCACGGAAACAAAAGACTCAAAAATTAACGTGAAATTTTATCTGACAGCGATCTTGTTTATCATTTTTGATATCGAAATTATTTTCATGTATCCATGGGCAGTTACCTTTTTGGATGCAGTCAAAAAAGGCGAAGGCGCATACCTTTTGGGAGCTATGGGGATTTTTGTTTTGCTCTTTATTTTCGGTTTGTTTTGGGAAGTAAAATCAAAAGCTCTTGATTGGGATTAACTTTTTTTAAGGACGATACAGCGTGGGCGTAGATAAATTTGAAATAACGGTCAATCTCATAAAAATGATCGTCATCTTTTTGATGATGATTCAAATTGTTCCCATCTTGGTTTGGGCCGAGCGTAGAGGCTCTGCCTTTATTCAAAATCGCTTTGGACCCAATCGTGTAGGACCGCTCGGCCTCATGCAACTTCTAGCAGATGCCGTGAAGTTTTTATTTAAAGAAGAGTTTTTGCCAAAACAAGGTGTCGCTCTTTTATATTATGGCGCACCTGTTGTCGCCTTAGTTCCGGGAGTCTTGGCGCTTTGCTCACTGCCACTTTCGCCGATGATTCACATCGAGCCCTTTACGCTGTTGGGCCATCTGTGGGCGGGTCTTGATGGCAAAGGATACGACTTTGCTTTTCAAGGATTCAACGTCAATGTCGGAATCGTCTATGTACTTGGCGTTTCGTCTCTAGGTGCCTATTCACTCTTGATGGCAGGCTGGGGCTCATCAAATAAATATTCTTTGATGGGGGCCTTAAGAGCGAGTGCTCAAATGATTTCTTACGAGCTAGCACTCGGACTTTCACTTGTCGGAATTTTGTTGATTTACGGAACTCTCAATTTCAATGAGATGATGCGCCTACAAGATGCGCCGCTGGTTTATGGGTTTTTTGGCTATAAACTTTCTCTTCCATTTTTAGCGGACTGGGGAGTTTTTCACAACCCAATCGGAATGTTGCTGTTTGCCTCTGCGACCTTTGCTGAATGTAATCGCTTACCTTTTGACTTACCGGAAGCAGAAGGCGAACTCGTTGCCGGATTTCACACCGAATACGGTGGCTTTAAAATGCTTCTATTCTACATCGGTGAGTACGGTCACATGCTAGTTGCAAGTGCCCTCCTCGCAATATTTTACTTCGGCGGATACAATATTCCGCACTTCATACTCAATAACATGCCACACGTAGCAGGCAACTTAGGCGCTGTCATTTTCGCCTTAGTTTCTCATGTGATCCTTCTCGTCAAAATCTTGATTTTTTTGTGGATCTTCATTTGGGTAAGATGGACGCTTCCGCGTTTTCGTTATGACCAATTGATGGATCTTGGCTGGAAAACAATGTTGCCATGGGCCCTCGTGAATATGATTGTAACTGCCCTTTGGATTTTTTGCTCTCAAGGATAAGGACGTACAAATGCTCGCAATGTCGGATTACATTTTTTACTTTCTCGCATTCGTCACATTTTTCTCGGCGTGCGGAGTGATCATGGTTCAAAGCCCGATCTATTCAGCACTTTTTTTGGCGATTTCGATGATTGCTGTTTCTGCGATCTTCGTTACTCTCGATGCGGTTTTCGTTGCTGGCGTGCAGTTGATTGTTTATGCCGGTGCGGTCATGGTTTTGTTTGTCATGGTTCTCATGTTGTTTGATCTCAAACATGAAATCGAAGCTTTTTCTAAAGGCGTTTTAGGTGGTGCTCTCAAGCTTGCAAGCGTCGGCGTAATCTTAGGTCTTATATTAGGTTCCGTTTATATGTCTGCCGATATGGTTTTTAATAATCAAGCAACACCGATAGCAGCCAATGCAGATCCTGTTAAAGGTCTTTCACAAGCTCTTTTTGGCAATTATATTTTTGCATTTGAAGTTATCGGCGCACTTTTGCTGGTAATCGCAATTGGCGCGGTAACATTATCTCGAATTCGCGGAGGCACGCATGCAGATGACTGAGGTCTTTTTAAAGGTGGGTTTAAACCATTATTTGTTTTTATCGGCTTTAATGTTTTCGGTGGGAATGTTAGGCGTACTTTTGAGAAAGAACGTCATCGTTATTTTAATGTCGATCGAGCTGATGCTCAATGCAGTAAATATAACGTTTATCGCATTTAATCGCTATCAGCAGTCCGATAATTTCAACGGACAAGTGATGGTATTTTTCGTGATGACCATTGCGGCTGCTGAAGCTGCGATTGGACTCGCTCTCGCAGTGATGATTTTTAAGAGATTTAAGCAAGTGAACATTCGATTTTTTGAACATCTTAAGGGCTAGGCACAAATATGCAGACAGGTCTTTTTGCTATACTCTTGCTCGCTCCGCTCGCGGGGTTTCTATTTAACGGACTACGTTTTAAGAGCAAAAACTATATGCTCGCAGGAGTTGTCGCGACGGGAGCCGCCGCGGTCTCTTTTGCATGTTCCGTCTGCCTTGTTTTAAAAATCGTCGGCGAAAAAGGCGAAGGTGGAGTCACTGCAAACTTTTTTGAATGGCTGAATGTTGGCGGGCTTCACGCAAGTGCCGCGTTCGTTGTGGATCGCATCAGCGCCATCATGATTTTGGTTATTACCGGTGTAGGTACTCTCATTCATTTGTTTAGCGTAGGCTATATGTCTCACGACGAGCGCCCAACTAAATATTTTGCTTACCTCAATTTGTTTTTGTTCAACATGCTTCTTCTTGTTCTCGGCGATAACTTATTAGTGATGTTTGTCGGCTGGGAAGGCGTGGGACTTTGCTCCTATCTCTTGATTGGCTTTTGGTTTACAGACAAGGCAAAAGCTGCAGCGGGCATGAAAGCTTTTGTTACGAACCGTATAGGCGATGCGGGCTTTTTACTCGGCATTTTTATGCTGTTCATTACATTTGGTAGTGTTCACTTCGGCGAAATCATTGCACGCGCACCTCTTTATGCAGAGGTCGGATGGTCTGGGCCTGTGACTTTGGCCTGTTTGTTTTTGTTCATCGGGGCTTGCGGAAAGTCAGCTCAAATTCCTCTTTATGTATGGCTTCCGGATGCGATGGCGGGTCCAACTCCGGTTTCGGCATTGATCCACGCGGCGACAATGGTTACTGCCGGTGTCTATATGATTGTGCGACTCCACCCGATTTTCTTGATGGCTCCAAATGCACTTCATGTCATCGCCATCATCGGAGCAATGACGGCGCTGTTTGCTGCAACAATCGGTATTGTTCAAAACGATATTAAAAAAATTCTCGCATACTCAACTGTTTCGCAGTTGGGATATATGTTTTTAGCTTGTGGAGTGGGCGCTTTTAATGCGGCGATGTTTCACTTGATGACTCACGCATTTTTCAAAGCCTTGATGTTCTTGGGATCGGGCTCTGTGATACATGCTATGCATGAAGAGCAAGACATACGAAAAATGGGTGGTCTTAAAAAGTATATGCCAATAACCCACGCCACATTTGTAATCGGCTGGATTGCGATCATCGGGCTTCCTCCTTTTGCTGGATTCTTTTCGAAAGACGAAATTTTATTTCAAGCGATTAGTTCAAAGTACGGAAGTACAAGCCTCTATGCGGTTGGCTTAATCGCCGCGGGCTGCACGGCCTTTTATATGACGCGCTTAATGGCGCTCACCTTTTGGGGAAAAGGCCGATTTGGTCATGACGTACATCCGCACGAATCGCCCCCTAGCATGACAGTTCCGCTCATTGTTCTTGCAGCCCTTTCGGCTGTGGGTGGCTGGGTCGGAATGCCAGCAAGCTTTCATATGCCGAACTTACTTGAAGAATGGTTTGAAGGAAGCATTCAAATGATGCCGATTCGACCAGAATTTGCCCGAATGGAAGTCTCGCTCATGGTGTTGAGCGTTTCTGTTGCGGCACTTTTTGCATTTTTGGCTTATCGCCTTTACGTATACGATCCAAAGGCGATCGAAACCTGTGCGACAAAGCTCGGCGGATTTTATCGCCTTGTCTTAGACAAATATCGTATTGATGAGCTTTACGAATGCGTGATCATTAAACCTCTTGTAGAAGCGAGTCGCGCTCTTTGGGCACAAGTTGACGTCAACTTTGTTGACAAGATTACCTACGTGGTTGGAGACGCCGTTCGCGGCACGGGTTCAACTTTAAGAACTTTGCAAAACGGAAACCTGCAACAATATGCGCTTTACATCGGCCTGGGTGTTGCGATTTTCATATTTTATATAATGAGGTCATAGTTCATGTTGATATCCTTACTTTTATTCTTACCTGTTTTATTTGCCCTTATCGTGCTGTGTTTGCCGGTAAGAATGGTGAGGCCAGTCGCCCTTGTACTTGGTATATTCGAATTCATATTAAGTTGCGGTCTTCTGACAGCTTTCGACAAAACAACACCAGCACTTCAATTCGTTGAAAAAATTCCCTGGGTACCTCGCTTAGGAATTAACTATTTTGTCGGTATTGACGGACTCTCATTGTGGCTTGTGATTCTGACCACCTTTTTAACTCCCATTATTATTTTAGCTAGCATGGAAAGTGTTCAAAAACGAGTTGCCGGATTTCACGCAGCCCTTTTTCTTTTGCAGACGGCGATGATGGGTTCATTTGTCGCGATGGATGCGGTTTTATTTTATACTTTCTTCGAACTCTCACTTGTTCCTATGTACTTTATGATCGGCATTTGGGGCGGAGAGCGCAGAATCTACGCAACCGTCAAGTTCTTCATTTATACGATGGCGGGTTCGCTTCTGATGCTCCTCGCGATTATCTATTTGATGTATGCATCGAAAGAGCTTCCGGGCGGACAAATGTCTGCAAGCTTGCTTGATCTGTACCAATTGAGGCTTCCATTTTTAGCTGGGCAATTTATTAATCCGCAGACGCTCTTGTTCTTTGCGTTCTCAATTGCTTTTGCAATTAAAGTTCCGATGTTTCCTTTTCACACTTGGTTGCCAGATGCCCACGTTGAGGCGCCAACACCAGGATCAGTTATTCTTGCTGGTGTTATGTTGAAAATGGGAACTTACGGTTTTTTAAGATTCGTCATTCCGCTTTTTCCAGAAGCCGCAGAATACTGGTCATGGTTATTTTTATTTATCGGAGTCGTCGGAATCATTTACGGAGCCCTTGTCGCAATGGTTCAGCCTGATATGAAAAAACTGGTGGCCTACTCTTCCGTTTCTCATATGGGCTATGTGATTATTGGGCTCTTCGCGTTTAACGCATATGGAGTTGCAGGAAGTCTATATCAAATGTTGAATCACGGTATCAGCACCGGTGCGCTCTTCTTGATGGTCGGCATGATTTATGAGCGCACACATTCTCGTGAGATCTCAAAATACGGCGGGCTTGCAAAAGCTCTTCCGATTTTTACAATCTTGTTTTTTATAGTCACTCTTTCAAGTATCGCAGTTCCAATGACGAATGGTTTTGTCGGCGAGTTTTTTATCTTACTCGGAACTTTCGTAGCAAATAAATGGATCGCTGTATTTGCGGTAACGGGTGTTGTTTTCGGTGCCGTCTATATGTTGTGGATGTTCAAACGAGTCTTCTTTGGAGAAGCCGGCGAGCTAGTCAAAGACCATCATCATCCCCTCGTTGATTTGAATTTGCGCGAAAAAATTGTAATGGCCCCAATGATCATTCTGATTTTCTGGATGGGATTATTCCCAAATACATTTTTGGACTTTAGCCGATCAAGTATCGATCACTTCGTCAAAAACAGAGACAACTACTATCTGACGATCCTCGACAAAAAAACGGACTTAATGAACGCGAAAGTCCAATTTACGTCTAAAATTTTAGAGGCGAAAAAATGAATACGAAACTCCTGCAAGATCTATTGATGGTAGCGCCGCTCTCGGCGTTGTTTTTGATTAGCCTGATTCCATTAACAATCAAAGTGATCAATTCAAATCGTGAACCAAAAGCCTTCTTTACTCTCGTCTATGGATTTATAGGCTTGGCCTTCGCAATTGGCCTAACCGCAAGTATCGAAGGAACAAAAAAGGCAGCCTTCAGTAACGCCATTGTTGTTGATGGTATCACAGTTTGGGGAAGCTATTTAGTTTATGGCATCACGGCTGTTGGTTTGATGCTTGCCTTTGATAATTTTGCAACTCGCGGGAAGCAATTTGCAGAGTTTTTATTTCTCATGATCAGTTCTGCATGTGGAATGATTGTCTTACTTATGTCGAACGATCTCATCGTCACTTTCATCGGAATTGAAACGATGAGCCTGTGTCTCTATATTCTTGTAGCGATGAGCAAAGAAGACGTTTTATCCAAAGAAGCGGCATTTAAATATTTTGTCATAGGTTCCTTTGCATCAGCCATTTTGCTATACGGCATCGCCTTCATTTACGGAAGCGTTGGCAGCACATACTTCCCGGATATTGCCGCCGCAGCACCAAAACTCATCGGCACCAATCGTTTATTTTTAGTTGGTTTTGCAATGATCATTCTTGGTCTCGGATTTAAAGTCGCGATGTTCCCCCTTCATGCTTGGGCGCCTGACGTTTATCAAGGTGCGCCGACACCTGTTACGGCATTCATGTCGACAGCGGTAAAGGTTGCGACCTTCGCAGCATTTCTAAGACTCTTTAACTCAGAAGCCCTTGCAAGTGCTCCGCGCATTTTCGAAATTATGCAGTGGCTTGCTGTACTCACAATTCTCGTCGGAAATATTGCGGCCGTCATGCAAGACAACATCAAACGTATGCTTGCGTATTCGTCCATTGCACATTCGGGTTATGTTTTGATTGGTCTCATTGCCGCAGGCTTTGGTGGTAACTTCAAATGGGGCGCAGCTGGCGTCATGTTCTATCTTTTCAGTTACTCGCTTATGACGCTTGGATCTTTCGCACTCGTTTCTTTACTTGAAGATCAAGAACATACCAAAGTTGATATTCATAGTTTAAAGGGCCTTGCCCATCACCATCCGGTCTTAGCACTTTGCTTAAGTACACTCATGCTAAGCCTCGCCGGAATTCCACCGACCTTAGGATTTTTCGGGAAGTTCTATATTTTTTCAGCCGCAATTGAACAAGACATGTATTGGCTCGTCTTCTGGGGAGTCATTGGTTCGGTCATCAGCGTCTACTTCTACCTCAGACCAATAGTTTATATGTACATGAGCGAAGCTGGAGAAGAAAAACGAATCAAGGTAACCCATTATCAGACACGCCTGACATTGATAGCATCAGCGGTATTGATTTTGGTGTTGGGATTATTCTCATCGACAATTTTAGAAGCCGTGCAGAGATCAGTTGATAATATGTTTTAGAAAGTACCTCGTAGGATTTCACAATTCAGCGCGGCAGTTTCGGCCGCAGTTGTCAGATATACGCTTACTTGTTTTTGCAAACGGATCAGGGCGATGCGGACTCCGAGCCATTAATACTATAAACGCAGCTTTACTTTGTAAATTCCTGAGCGATGGCGCGATTTTAGCAATGTATTGTCTTACTACCTCTCTATTCTCATTAGGTGCAAGACAATGAGTTTTTTAAATAAAAAGTGCCATTTGTCGGTCTGTTTTGGTCTATTTTTGACAGTCATGGCGTCAGCGTGTGTTCCGCATTCGGGAACCCAAGCGCCTCCCGCAGCGGCGAAAGTCGTTTCGCTTTCACAGGCGGCAAGTGATTGTGAATCCAATATTCGTAAGCAAATGATCGAAAGAAAACTCGGGTTTCAGGTCATTTCTGAACTTTCGAATGAAATGACAGAAGCGAATCAAATGACTCATTCTTTAGATCAAACGTGGTATTGGCTAGATCAATATAAGGGCGAAACAACTTCGATCCGAATTGAGTATTTCAAAAAAACACAATCGAGCCGAAAAAACATTAAGTATGAAATTACAAAACCCGGGAATGGCTCGGAGGGACTACTTAATTTGTCTATTTTTTCAGAGGACGTCGAAAGCACTAAAAACATTTCGCTTAATCAGGACTTTCAAGTAACACAGTCGTGTGAACTTAAACTTCGTGAAACATATGTTGAAAGAGTTCAATCGGTAGGCTCGAATCAGTACACATATTCAAAAACGACTTACTATTCAGACAAAATGAATCAGGTTGTAGAAGATAAGTTTTCGATCCCGCCCAATACGTTCTTTATCAATTTCTCGCCAAACTTATACGACTACGAATTTTTTCCGAATGAAGGATTCGCTTATTTCGGAAATGTTGGAGTGGTTCGGATTGAAAAACACTTGAAAGAGAACAAGAAAGAAAGTCAGTTTGGTCTCAATTTGTCTTTGAAGAAACTACAGTTGGACCTTTTTGCAAAGGATAAAATTTTTCTCAAAATATCAGTCGGTATCGATGAGCAATTGGGAGTTCATTTCAATGAGGCTTCAGGAAGAAGTAGCTGGCAAACTCCAAAGAATGTATGGGAAAAGTCAGTTCTTGGAGAGGCTGCGGATCTCGCATCGCTAGTTACATGGTCGGTTCCAAAAGACTACTTGAAAACGCACAACTCGATTCAACTCATAACGAATAAGCTTCCAAGCTACGATCATTTTTCGGCGTATTGGTTAACATCGAATATTGTAAAAGACGAAAAGTCGGATCGAACCACGGTCAACCTGACTGAAAATATTAATCCGACTATTAAGGATTCGGCATCAGAAATCGATCTCGTTTCGAATAGTACTATTCAAACCAATCTTCCGAAGATCCAAGAGATTGCAAATGAAATTAGAACTAAAGAGCCCAAAAACAGACTGAATCAAGTGCAAGCTATTTTGGAGTATCTCTCAAATAAATATAGTTTCGATTACGAAATGCAAAAAAATAACATCGTACGACCGCTTACGACCGAAGAGGCCTTGACCCGAGGCAAGGGCGTCTGCCAACACTATTCGGTTATATTTACGGCCGTTGCGCGAGCACTTAAAATTCCAACTAGAATTGTGTCGGGATTTGCATTGATGGGAGATAAACCAGGAGGACACGCCTGGGTTGAGTCCGAAATTCAACCAGGTTTGTGGCGAGTCATCGAACCCCAAGATCCAACGACGCTCACCCAAATGAACACGAGATTTTATTTTCCGACCGAAAGAGGCGAGGTCTACGAAGACAAAACAAAAAACTGGGCGGAATCAATCGCAGAAACCTTAAGCGAAGATTTTACTTTTAAGCCTTTGTAGATGTCTTCTACATATCCAGCTTGCGCAGTGTCTGGAGAGCAGATCTAAATCCGATGTTCACGATTCTCGCTAAGATCTCTGGGTTGAGACTGAAGTGATCGACAAAAAACATATCGGAGTCAGATGGGTTTGGGTGGATATAAATATAATCCACGCCTGGATTGTAATTCACACGTTTTGCTAAAATATCTAAAAGTTTTTGTCTGTGTTCGGAAGGCAGCTCGGCCTGTTTAAAGTAACCGTCAACCGCGTCCATAATCGAACTAATTTGCTGCTGATGATCTATGTGTTTTTGAATTTTCTGTTCGACGGTTTGATAAATTGCCTGATTTACAATGACGGGAATACC
>JAYUEB010000600.1:0-3542 GCA_043739525.1 Bdellovibrionales bacterium | reverse complement strand
AGATGCTTTATCGAGATCCGATGCAAACGCAGCGAATGCCTCAAGAGCGCGGAACTGTGCAAGCTCAAGTTTCAAAGCTCCCGCAACTTGTTTCATCGCTTTAATTTGAGCGTTACCACCCACGCGAGAAACCGATTTACCAACGTTAACCGCTGGACGAATACCTTTAAAGAACAAATCGCTCTCTAGGAAGATCTGACCATCTGTAATCGAAATCACGTTTGTTGGAATGTAAGCAGAAATATCTCCCGCTTGAGTTTCAATAATTGGAAGCGCCGTTAAAGAGCCGCCGCCTTTTTCTTCTGACAACTTCGCAGCGCGCTCTAACAGACGGCTGTGAATGTAGAATACGTCTCCAGGATAAGCTTCGCGACCTGGTGGACGACGAAGAAGAAGAGACAACTGACGATAAGCTTGAGCTTGTTTTGTCAAATCATCGTAAATGATCAAAGCATGTCTGCCAGAATCACGGAAGTATTCAGCCATTGCGCAACCAGAGTATGGCGCCAAGAACTGAATCGCAGCTGGATCAGATGCCGAAGCACAGATAACCGTTGTGTATTCCATTGCGCCAGAGCTTTTCAACTTTTCAACAACAAGAGCCACAGTCGATTTCTTCTGACCGATGGCTACGTAGAAACACTGAACGTTCTGACCTTTTTGATTAATGATTGTATCAATCGCAATAGCTGTTTTACCAGTTTGACGATCTCCAATGATCAATTCGCGCTGACCGCGTCCGATTGGGATCAAAGCGTCGATTGATTTAATACCTGTTTGCATAGGCTCGTGAACTGGAAAGCGCGAAACGATACCTGTCGCTTTTTGTTCTACGATACGTCTGTGAGGAGTTTTAATTGGGCCGTGTCCGTCAATTGGATTTCCAAGTGGATCTACAACACGTCCAAGTAGCGCTTCACCAACTGGGACCTCAACGATGCGGCCCGTACGTTTGACAGTGTCGCCTTCTTTGATGGCCATGTCTTCGCCCAAAATAACAACGCCGACAGCTGCTTGCTCAAGGTTTAAAACCATTCCGTAAATTTCACCTGGAAACTCAACGAGCTCGCCCGCCATTGCAGACTCAAGACCGTGAACTCTGGCAACACCGTCACCCACAGAAAGAACGCTTCCTGTTTCGCTGACTTGAAGCGATTTGCTGTAATTTTTAATTTGTTCTTTTAGAACGCGGCTAATTTCATCTGCGCGGATTTGCAATTCCATTTTTAAACTGTTCTCCTGTTTAAGTCGTCGTGAATTTTGCGAAGGTGCGAGTCCAAAGTATCATCAAATGTATAGCTACCAACTTGAGCGACTAATCCGCCGATCAAAGCTGCGTCTACTTTATAAGTCATAATTACTTTTTTCTTGATCGCTGTTTCTACTTTGGCTTCAATTTGTTTGCGCTCATCAGGGCCAAGAACAGATGCAGATCTTACGAGGCCGCGAGCGACTCCGTTTGCATTGTCAATTTGCGCTTGAAAAGCATGTGTAAGTTCAGAAAAAATCGCGAGGCGATTTCGGCTCGCTATCAGATCCAGCATATTTTCTACCTCTGGGCTGATACCAGATTTTGCTACGGCATTTTTAAGTACTTTTTGCTTTTCTTCCGGGCGTATTGTTGCTGATGTTAAATAGGCGAAGTTTTCTTTATCGTCGACGAAAACTTTCTCTAAAACACGTAAGTCCGAGAATACTTTCTCTTGAGTTTTATTTTCTGTAGCTAGAGCGAAGAGTGCTTTCGCATATCGATTGCCGAGTTCTGAAACTCTCACTGTCGCACCACCTGAATTTTTTCAACAAATTCGTCCTGCAAACGTTTCTGATCCGGCTCGTTCACTTTGTCTTTCAAAATTTTCTTAGCTTGTTCAATAGCGCTGTTTAAAAGCTCTTCGCGAAGTTCGAGCTTTGCGCGCTGAATTTCAGAATCTGCTGAGCGCTCAGTTTCTTTTTTCAAATTCGCAACAAGCTCTTTTGCTTCAGTAATAATTTTAATTTTAAGCTCTTCAGCATCTTTTTGCGCAAGAGCCCGGTCTGAAGCGGCTGAGGCCTCAAGTTTATCGAGTTTTTCTTTAATGACGCTCTTTTGATGTTCAGCTTCTTTGCGGGCGTGTTCTGCTTTGATTAAAGCTTGCTTAAAGTTCGCTTCTCTTTCTTGAAAATAAGCGACCACTTTTTTTCTTAATAGAAAAAACAAGAGCGCAATAAAAATTGCGAAGTTCACGAACTGCCAAATGACATCTTTAGGTAGTGGCTCACTCATGCAGACAAATCCTTACCGGCGAGACGACTCGCGATAGCGGCACTCACGGCCGGAATTTCAGCTGCCAATTTTTTGCGTGCAGCTTCGACTTCAGTAGCAATTTTTTTACGCGCGCCCTCGATTAACTCAGTCGAACTTTCGCGAGCCTCTGAAAGCATTCGCTCGTAATCTTTCATCGCATCGTTTCGCTTTTGATCGTAGAGGCCTTTAATTTCTGAATTCATTTCGCGAGCTTTACGCTCGTAATTACTATGAAGCTCTTGTGCCTCCTCAATAATACGAATAGCGAATTCTTCGCCACCAACAGTGCGTTTCTCACGTTCGTGGTAAGCTTTCATATAAGGTTTAAAGATGAGTTCGGTAAGGGCAACATAAGACACGAGGAAGCAGCCAAGCTGAATCCAGATTGTGTGATTAACCCCAAGTGCCGTGAGCAGCGACAAAACTATTTGCATTAAATTAATATCCTGAGATGAATTTTGGCTTTTTGAAGTAGCATCTGCGTCCGGAATCGGTCAAGCAATGATTAAGGAGAAATCTTGGATCAATTGGATGACATATAAGATGCGCCTTCGAAGACCACACCTTCATCGATTCGTAAGCTCGGAGAAGTCACGGTGCCCCGAAAAATAGCAGGCGGGTGCATGATCACGCGTCTTCTTGCAAAAACATTGCCGGTGAGTTCGCCGCTCAAAATAACGACATCAGCCTCGATTTCGGCCTCTACTTTTGCTCCGGGATTAATGACTAATGTATCTTGAGTAAAAATCTCACCTTTGAATTGACCGCCGATTCGGACTGTTCCTTCAAAAGTGAGCTTTCCCTCAAAAAAAGCTCCGTGATCTAATAGCGCGGTAATATGGTCGGTTGGAACCAAAACTTCGGCGCTCGGCGCGACTTTTACTTTTTCTACTTCAGCCATGCTCCTCTAATCTTTTCAATTTGGGCGTTAAACTGTTCATCACTATAGAATGAAATTGAAATTTTACCCTTGCCGGCGGCGTAGTCAATGGCGACCTTGGTTCCCAAAAGTTTTTGCAGCTCCTCTGACATGCCATGCACAAGCTTTTTCGAAATATCGAACTTCGCCATTTGGTCCGAACTAATAGACTCGGTTGCCTGACCGCGAAATTTACTCTGCGCGACCAACTTTTCAGTCGCCCGAACCGAGAGTCTTCCTGAAATGACGACTTTTGCGATCGAAACTTGTTGGCCATGATCTTCTAACGACAAAACGACCTTCGCGTGACCAGTCGAAATTTGATTTTGTCGAACCATC
>JAYUEB010000599.1:0-3543 GCA_043739525.1 Bdellovibrionales bacterium | reverse complement strand
CCGCATGCCACTTCTTCTTAAAACAAATGAAGGTGTCACAGGCGATCGCTTGGTGAACGCAAACGTTGGTCTTGATCAATACTCAAAACCGGAAGTTCAATTTGCTTTTGATCCGGTTGGAGCGAAACAATTTGGTGAGCTCACTACAAAAAATACTAAGAAGTATATGGCAATCGTTCTCGATAAAGTCGTGACTTCTCATCCTGTGATTAATTCTCCAATTACGGGCGGTCGTGGTGTGATTCAATTGGGCGATTCAAGAGATCGTCAAAAAACTTTAAATGAAGCAAAATTGATCAGTCTTGCACTCAGAGCCGGCGCATTGCCTGCAACTCTTGAGCAATTAGAAGAACGAACCGTTGGTCCAAGTTTGGGAGCGGATGCGATTGCAAAAGGTCAATTGGCAGCTCTTATTGGTGCCGGCATCGTATTTATTTTCATGCTTTTTTACTACAAAAGTTTCGGTCTCATTGCCGATCTTTCTTTGGCATTTAACATTCTGATCGTTCTTGCGGTTTTAAGCTCATTGGGTGCAACACTCACTTTACCTGGAGTTGCTGGGATGGCGCTCACCATCGGTATTGCGGTGGATGCCAACGTCATCATTTATGAACGTATTAAAGAAGAGATGCGCAAAGGTGCAAATCTGGTAGGTGCGATTCGTGAAGGTTATCATCGAGCTTTTTCTTGTATTATCGATGCGAACTTAATGTCGATCGCGGTTTGCGTTGTGCTGATGTATTTCGGAACAGGTCCAGTAAGAGGTTTCGCAGTGACACTTCTTTGCGGCTTGGTGATTCAAACTTTCACGGCTGTGTTTTTCACCCGTGCGCTTTTGGATCTTGCTGTTGGTAAACTAAAATGGAATTTATCGATTCATTAAGAGGAGTAGAGAATGGCAAAACCTGGTGTAAAACAACCTGAAGTTACGGGTGGTCGCGGTCAGAAAGTCAGTTTCGGTCGTTGGGACTTCGTAAAATTAGCACCTCTTATGGGTGGAATTTCTGCCTTAGCAACCGTGATTTCAATCCTTGTTATTTTTGGCAAAGGATTTAACTACGGAATTGATTTTGCTGGCGGAACAGAAGTGCAAGTGAAGTTCGCTCAAAAGACAGATGCTTCAGAACTTAGAACATTTACTGAAAGCATTGGTCTTAAAAATACCAGCGTTCAGAGTTTTGGCGATCAAAATGAATTTTTGATTCGCATGGAGTCTGTTAAGTCGGGTACCGATAAAGAAAATGCGGAAATTGAAAGAACTGATGTCAAAAAGCTCACGAGCGGATTGAAAGAGAAATATCATTTAACGGATGATGGTATTCGAAGAGTCGATACGGTTGGTCCACAGGTCGGATCAGAATTAAAACGTAACGGTTTGCTCGCTGCTTTTTATAGTTTCTTAGTGATTCTCATTTATGTGGCGCTAAGATTTGACTATAAATATGCCCCCGGGGCAGTGGTTTGTTTGATCCACGATTCTATTTTCACGCTTGGCGTATTTGCGATGCTAGGCCGTGAAGTAAATGTCCAAATTATGGCGGCGGTTTTAACTCTGATTGGTTATTCGCTGAATGATACGATTGTGACTTACGATCGTATTCGAGAGACCTATCCGCACTATCGCGACTACGGACTCAAATTCATCATCAATAAAGCCGTCAACGATATGTTAGGTCGAACGATCTTAACAGCAGGCTGTACTTTGATGGCCGTGACTTCACTTTACTTGCTTGGTGGAGGAGTCATTTCCGACATCGGCTTCACACTTGTGATCGGTATCGTCATCGGAACTTACTCATCGGTTTACGTTGCGGCACCTCTTATCTTGGTGATGGATGCAATGAATTCGAAGGGCAAGACTAAGAATGCTCCAGTGCCTGCTTAAAGGCGGGCTCACTTGAATCAAGATCAAATAAATTGGAAAAAGAGAGAAGCTCCGGAAGGGGCTTTTTCTGTTGAAAGAGGTCTGCATTCCCAAGTGCCTGAGCTCGTCTTTGATATTCTAAAAAGTCGGGACTTTAAAACAGAAGAAGATATTTTTAAATGGCTGACTCCTAGCCTTAAAAATATGCGAGATCCAAATACCATCATTGATATGAAGAAGGCGGTTGATCGTCTTGTTCAGGCATTTGAGGCGAACGAAAAAATCTGCGTATATGCGGACTATGATTTGGATGGTACTTCTGGAATTGCTCTTTTTGCAAAGGCACTCGAGCTTTTAGGCTTTAAAGACTTTCTTCTTTATCAGCCAAGCAGACTGCAAGAGGGCTACGGACTTAAAAACGCTGGAATTCAAAAGCTTTTTGATCAAGGCGCAAGACTTCTGATCAGCATTGATTTAGGAATTTCGAATAAAAACGAAGTTGATTTTGCAAATTCACTCGGAATGCAAGTCATCGTCACAGATCATCATTTGCCTCCTGAAGAAATTCCGCAAGCTTTTGCCGTTGTGAATCCAAACCGCAAAGACTGTACCTCTGAACTCAAGCACCTTTGCGGTGCTGGTGTTGCATTTTTTCTTGTCCTTGCTCTTCGCCGAGAGATGACAAAGCGCGGACTACTTAAAAATGATTTTGATCCGAAGATACTTCTCGATTGTTTTGCAATTGCAACATTGACCGATATGGTTCCGCTCATTGATGAAAATCGAATTCTATGCAAACACGGTTTGATTGCTTTAGCCGAGACAAAACGTCCTGGACTTAAAATTCTTTTAAGGGAGCTGGGGCTTTTTAAAAGTTTGACTAGTTCTGATGTGACGATGAAGTTTGCACCAAAATTAAATGCTCTCTCGAGATTAGAAACTTCGATTAGACCTCTTGATCTTTATTTAATTGACGATGAAAAGCGTGCAAAAAATCTTGTATCAGAAGTCTTAGGGGTGAACGAAGATCGACGTGACCTTCAAAAGAAGGCTGAAGAGATTGCGATGACAGAACTTCGTGCTCATCCACCGGGTAAGTTTATATGGGTTTTTTCAGATCAATTTCATCGGGGAATTTTAGGTTTGCTTGCGACTAAGCTTTCGCAAGAATTCATGCTTCCAAGCTTTGTTGGCGCCTTAGAAGATGACAAAATTACTGGTAGTTGTCGTTTGGCTCCAGGATCAAAAGCGAATTTAACTGAAGCGCTAGCATTTGGTGCTGAGGCCCTTAAGCAATTTGGTGGGCACGCTCAGGCGGCTGGTTTCGAGCTTTCAAGTACGGAATCTGAACTTTTAAGATCAAAGTTTGAAGAGTATTTTTCTGAGAGTCGGGTTGCCGAGGCCCCTCAGCTTCACTACGATGCCGAAGTGCGAATTGAGCAGATCACGCCAGATTTCATGCTCTGGTTTGATCATTTTCAGCCAGTCGGAGTCGGAAACACGATGCCTATTTTAAAGTTGGTAGGTGCCCAGATCCAAAAGCTAAAAGAACTAAAAGGCGGGCATTTGAGTCTCGAGCTTAAATCGCATGGTTCATTCTCAATACGGGCGATTTGGTTTGGCCCTGAGTCGAAGGACTTTCTTGTCGGGGATAAAATTGAAGCCTTAGTCGAAGTGGG
>JAYUEB010000598.1:0-3550 GCA_043739525.1 Bdellovibrionales bacterium | reverse complement strand
GCAATTGGCATTTTGGCTTTCGACACCAATCAGAATATATATCTGATTGGTCAATGGCGTTATCCGCTTGAACAATATTCTTGGGAGATTCCGGAAGGTGGTGGGCGTCAGGGCTTTGATCCGCTGGAAGAAGCAAAAAGAGAGCTTAAAGAAGAGGCCGGTCTCAGTGCAAATCGTTGGGAGAAACTCTTCGAAATGCATTTATCGAATTCGACCACCAATGAATTGTCGATGGTCTTTCTGGCACAAGATCTTGTTCAAGGTGAGGCCGAGCCAGAAGATACTGAGATTTTAAAAATGCAGAAAGTTCACTTAATCGAAGCCTATCGCATGGTCTTGCAAGGCGAGATCACCGACGCTATTAGTGTAGCTGCTATTCAGAGGTTATATATCGATCAATCAGTAAAGAGACTAATCCAAACGCCGTGATAAAATCCGATGCCGACCCTGCGGTATGATTTATCGAGAAACTTTTTGCGAGGAGTCGTTGAATTCAAAGATTTGCGAATCACGTCGTGCGCCTCAATCAAACCGGCTGTCGACACATGTAAACCAAACTCTCCAATTTCAATGCCAGCTTGTTTTATTTTATCTAAAATAGTTGAGAGATCTAATTCGTTCGAATCTTCATTTTCGTTGGAATCTGCTGATTCGATGTCTTTAGTTTTGTTTGCCATATCATATAGGAGTTTGGCTTCAATCTGTGCAATATCATTGAGTTGGGCATCAAGCCTTAAGGTATGTGTGAGATGCCATTCACGAACTGAATTGGTCAGTTTGCAAAAATCTTCACGTTTGATTTTTAGTTCTTCATCAGTCGATTGATCTGAGCACAAAATTGAATTTGAAACTTCTGGTGGCGTTGAGTTGAGCGGATTCTTGCGTCCAGCCATCGCATTTGGGCTCATGGCAGAGGCTAAAATGAATGTGCAAAGCCCAACGAGAACAGACTTCGTGATTGTTTTTACTTCCATACCAAAGTTTTAATTGGCTACGACTAGAACCTCAAGTCGCAGGACGGCATGAGCCTATTTTCTGGGTGAAAGTCGAGGTACCGCTTATAAACCTTTTAACTGATCGTGAATGTTTTGTTTGATGAGTCTCATCATCGGTAAAAACAAAGCCGCAACTGTTGCGAAAATTGAAATCATCCAAATGGGCCAGCTTTGTAGAATAGATGAGTTCATCCATTCTAAATTTGGAATCGATTCTCCTAAAAGGTTTTTCACAAACGGAAATCCAACGAGGTCAAAGAGTGCGCCAATGAGGGTTGCGGTGAAACCTAAGAGAAGTCCTTCGTAAAATAACCAGCTTGAAATTTCACTGCGGGTAAATCCGATAGCTCGCACCACCGCGATTTGCACATTCATCGCTTCAAATCTTGTGGTCATCATCGCCGTAACACTGAGTCCACCCAACAGCATAACCAGCGCTGAAATTAAAAATCCAATTTCGCGACCAGCTGCCGTTAACCTCGCAAGATGGGCTTTTTCTTCTTCGACCCAGGCCACTTGGCCTACGGTTCGTTTGTTGATAAGTGATTCAAGTTGATTTCGACCTTTGAGATTTATAGAGATTAAAAAATAGTTGAGGACCTGATTTTGCCAAATGGTCGAGTCGCCTAAATTCACCTGCGAGAACACACTTTGAGCAAACTGATAGTTGACGAAGGCTGCGTAATCCCAAGCGGAATGAGTCGGAGAGAGAACTCCCGAGACCTCAAAGCTTAGTGGCGGACTCTCGAGAGAATTTTTTGAACCGGTCCACAAATGAATTTTTACATTGGATCCAACATTTAAGGATTGAGAGGCTGCAACCGCCGAGCCGACGACGAGAGACGTCGGTTTGGTCCAAATGCCGCCGGTTGAGAAACTGAGTTTGGTTGTCAACTTATCAAAAAAATCTGGGTTCGTACCAATGACTCGGTAAGAACCTAATTTTGCAAAATATAAGAAAGGAACAACCGCTTTAATAAAACTGGGTTCTGACTTCGCACCATCTTCAAATTTTACTTTTTCTTGGGCCGCTAAACTTTCAAAGAGTTTTTGGGGTAAAAATCCTGGATAATCTCCTTCTAGATTCAGAGCTCCTAAAAGAATGTCGATTCCTCCAGATTTAGCTCCGATGACAGCATCACCCGCGGCTGCGATTGTCGAAAATCTTTCGCTGGTGAGGAGATAAAGTCGGAACAAAATACCGCTCGTTGCAACTGAAATTGCAATTGAGAGTAGAGCAATGAAACTTGAAATTTTTCGGCGTGTGAGACTTAAAAATGCCAGGCGAAATGGTGACATTAGGGTACCCAATCCAAAATCGACTTCACCTGTGAAAAGCTCTTTTGAATGCGCTCATCATGGCTAACCACTACGAGGCTTGCGTGCTGCGCAGCCCGCAAAAGAGCTTTCATGCAGATATCGGCATTCTTTTTATCAAGCGACGACGTCGGTTCGTCTGCCAAAATCACTTCGGGCTTTTGGGCGAGGGCACGGGCAATCGCCAGGCGCTGTTGCTCGCCCAAGCTCAAGATCGCAGCGAGATCATTGGCGCGCGTTAAGAGATCAACGCTTGCGAGCGCTTGATCGGTGCGGGCGCTTTTTTCGGTTTGATTCAGCTTTCGATCCAAAGCCAAAAAAATATTTTCTCTCAGACTTAAATGATCGAGAAGGTTCAATCGCTGAAAAATGATCGCAAACTTTTGTTTGCGGATTTGGCTGCGCTCATGGTCTGAAAGTGAACTGACGCGTTTGCCATCCCAATGCAAGTGGCCTTCGCTTGAGCCCATGAGTCCCGCGATAAAATGAAGCAGACTGCTTTTGCCAGTTCCGCTTGGGCCTTGAATCAAAATTTTCTGATTGGGTTCAATTTTAAAATCTTCGATTTTAAGCAGCAGACGTTCTGCACCGGTATCGGTAGGAACTTTCAATATCACTTTTTTTAAGTCTATTAGCATGGCCTGATGATAGACGTCACAAATGCTTAAGAGAAATACTAAATTCGTAGTTTTATGAGTCGCATTATTTATTGTATTTGGGTTCTGACTGAGATTAAAGATCGCTATGACATTTATTTTGCGAGCATCACTGTCCTCTTTCATCTTCTTGTGTAGTCCATCTTTGTGGTCGGCGACCCCTGCTCTTTCGAAAACTGATACTCAAAAGTCGAAAAAAGAGGCGAGTTGCACGGTTGATGGTCACGGTCCCTACGATTTGAATTTTTCAAAATGTTTGAAGTTAGGCTCAGATCAGGCTCATACCAATTGCGTTCTCAAAGAAAAGGATTCGAAGGTGGACGTGCAATTTTCTTTTGCAAAGAAGAAAAAGCTCGCAGCTTGCTTTGCCAAACGCAAAGTCGGAACTGAAGACTGCCATGAAGCTCAATGTTCGATGCTAAACGACACCCCTCAGCATTAAGGAATTTTTTAGCGACAACGTGTTGAGGCTTGATTATTCTTTTCACGATTTGAGGATAGAGAGCCTACAGCTGTCGGCTCATTAATTTCATAACTGTTTATTTAACTGTTTAAATGAAGGAAGAACATGCAAAACAAATA
>JAYUEB010000597.1:0-3553 GCA_043739525.1 Bdellovibrionales bacterium | reverse complement strand
AATCTATTTGACAGGTGGAGGAGACGATCTTGCAAACGGACAAAACTCTCGTCAGTTGTTTGCAGGTGCAGGACTCTTTATGACAAACGATGATTTGAAATTATTTTTAACGAAACTTCCATTTTAAGAAACTTTTGAAGCGCTGTTAAAGAGAGACGATAGAAATGTTTAAAAATGCTCTGGTGAGTACGTCTGATAAAAATGGCCTTGTCGAATTTTTGCGCCCACTTGCGGCTCAAGGATGTCGAATTGTTTCGACTGGTGGAACTTCAAAATATTTGAAAGAAAATAAAATTCCGGTCGTTGAAGTTTCCGAGCAGACTGGCTTTCCCGAAGTGATGGATGGGCGTGTTCGTACATTGCACCCCTCGATTCATATGCCATTGCTTGCACGGCTCAACGTTAAAGAAGATGTTGAACTCCTGAAAAAAAATAAACTAGAGCCTTTTGATTTGGTTATCGTAAATCTTTATCCTTTTGCGGATGCTCTTAAGAAGAATTTACCTCAAGATGAGCTCATCGAGTTTATTGATATCGGCGGACCTTCATTGCTAAGGGCCGCCAGCAAAAACTTTGATCGTATTGCTGTCGTCTGCGACCCTAAAGATTACTCTTGGATTCTTGAAAAGAAAGAGCTCAGCTTAGACGACAAGAAAAAACTTGCTGCAAAAGTATTTTTTCATACTTCAAGCTATGATGCTTTAATTGCGAAGACTCTTGACCCTGAGGCGCATGAAAGTTTTATCGCTGCAGGGGAAATCACGCAGGAATTGAGATACGGAGAGAATCCACAGCAGAGAGCTTGGTGGTATCAAGATTCTTCGTCGACAAAGGGTCTTCAATTTGCTCAGATTTTGCATGGCAAGGCTTTGTCGTATAACAACCTTCTCGATATCGAGGCTGCTTCCCGCGTGGTTCGTGATTTCAGTGAACATGTCGTTGTTGCCGTCAAACACAACAGCCCCTGTGGTATTGCAACTCATAAAGAAGAATCTGAAGCTGTTCGACTCGCACTTGCTGCGGATCCCGTTAGTGTATTCGGCGGAATCATTGCATGTAACTTCGAAATTGACGAAACTTCTGCAGAGCATTTCAGTAAACTCTTTTTGGAATGTATTGTAGCTCCAAGTTTTACCAAAACGGCTCTTGAAAAATTGATGAAGAAAAAGGATTTGCGACTTCTTAAGTGGGATCAGACGAATCAAACTCAAGTTGAAGTGAGAAGTTTAAGTGGTGGATTTTTAGTTCAAACGAGCGATGCCGTTGATCAATGGAAATCGGACTGGAAAGTTTTAGGTGAGACTCCAAGTGCTCAACAAAAGACAGATCTTCTTTTGGCGTGGAGAGCTTGTGCTCATCTCAAGAGTAATGCAATTGCAGTAGCCGCATTGAACCAAACTTTAGGATTGGGAATGGGGCAGGTCAATCGAGTGGATGCTGTTGAGCACGCAATTACGCGAGCCGAGAAAAATCACTGGAGCTTAATGTCGCAAGCAGTACTCGCGAGCGATGCTTTTTTTCCGTTTGCAGATTCGATGGATTTAATTCACAAGGCTGGTATTAAATGGGTTATTCAGCCTGGAGGATCGATTCGCGATCAAGAAGTTTTTGATCGAGCAAAAGAGCACGGCATAAATATGGTGATTACGAATAAACGGCACTTTCGACATTAGCAACAAAGAGAGAAACATAATTTGAGTCAGATTTGGCCGGCAAAAAATGAAGTGACTTGGTTGATTAAGAGTGGCGATCGCATTCTTGGGCCGTATTCTGCCGAAGTGATAGAACGTCTATTGAAAACGAGAGAAATAGTCGTGATCGACGAGATCAAAAGAGCAATGGGTCGGTGGAAGTATATTCGTGAAGAGGCTTTTTTTGCAGTAGTGGTTGAGAAGATGCGAATTTCAAATCAATCTAAAATTGACGACACCGAACACGGAACTCTCAGCAATCCAACAGCGACGCTCACAAGTACGTCAACTGTCGATATCAGCAGAACTCTTGATCTGGATCTACCAGATCGCGAGATGGGTACGGCCTCGGCTATTAAGGATGCAGATTTTGTTGATATAACAAACGTGAAACCGAGTCAGACAAACTCCGCCCCTCCTGCTTCAAAGCAATTTGGAGTTTCGCCGACTTTAGAAATTCAACAAGATATCAAGAAATCATCATCCACGGCTTGGATTTTAGCCTTGATTTTTGTTGGTGTGGCGCTGACGATCGCATTTAAAACTCAACTTAGAACTCCGCAACCAAATCAAGCACCTGATTTTCCGAAGACCTACGACCTCGCCATCAAAAACTACAAGCAGGGTTATTTTGCCGATTCGCTTAAATATTTTAAAGATGCAGCTCTTATTAAGCCAAATGATCCGGATGTGATTATTGGAATGTCACCACTGCTATTAAGTATTGAAGGTCAAAAAGTTGAAGTGCGACGTAGGATCGGCGAAGTCTTGGCCATGGTGCACTCAGAAGACCAGGTGAAACAAGCTAAAAATATTTTGGGACTTGTCGCCGTTGCAGATGAAGATTTTGCAGAGGCGAATCGTCAATTTAGCGATGCCTTAAAAATAGATCAAAAATATTTGCCAGCCCTTTTTAATATGGGGATCGTCAGCTTTTTACAAAAAGATTATGCCGGAGCGATTCAAGATTTTGAAAAAGTACTTATTGAAGATCCTGAAAATTCGACGGCTGCTTATTTGATTATTCGCGTGAAAGTAGTGGTCGCGATTTTGTCAAAAAAATCCTCTTTTCAAGATTTGCATGAGGCTATTAATCAGTTCGCAAAACGTTTTTATGATTTAAGACAAGAAGCCATGTTGATCAATAGCTACCTCTATTCTCGAGAAGAAACCAAAGCGCAGACCCAGGAGCAAATTCGGGCGACTTTAGAAGCCGATCCATTTGTGACCGATGAGTTTTTAAGAGATCCGCTGCTTTCATCTGGGCAGTTAAGTTGGATTCATCTCACTTCTTATTGTGAAGAAATGGCCAAGAAGTTTTCTAATTCGGCTGAAATGAAAGCCTTGCTTTCAGTGTGTTTGGTTAAGACCGGTCGAGCTCAAGAAGGTCCTAAATTAATTGAGGAGGCTCTCGCTCAGTCGCCTAATGACTCACTCCTATTAAGCGTGAAGGCATATATCCTCATGACCTCAGGCCGGATGGAAGAGGCTCACGGGGCTCTTGCGCTCGCAAAAGCAAATCAAGTTGATATTCTATCGAAAATTTTATTAGGCCGTATTTGCATGAAGACTAAGGACAACAAATGTATACGAGATAATTTTCAACATCTTGGGAAACAAGATTTTACTCCTGCGATCGCGGCAGTTGGCCTAGCTGAGGCCGCTCAACGTGAAGGAGCCGTCACCTCTGCTAAAATGTATCGGGATCAACTCAAACGAAATTTGCAAAACTATTTGCCATTAATTCGGTTGGAGTCTGAACTTGAAGATAAATAAATTTTTGATTTTGCCATTTTTTTTAACGGCGGCATGTCATCACTCTGAATTGAATAACAACGCGAAGCTCGTCGATCATGATATGA
>JAYUEB010000596.1:0-3561 GCA_043739525.1 Bdellovibrionales bacterium | reverse complement strand
CATCGATAATAGCTGAGGCGCGAAGCGAGTCCTTTCGATTTAATTTCAAATTGTTATTCATTCCTACTTTTGTTTTCTTTTCACCTAACGAATCCAGGACAGCAGAGCGATCAATTGTTCGGTTCGAAGTGAGCGTAATGATCCGCTCTATTACATTTCTCAGCTCTCTCACATTTCCAGACCAATCGTGTTCAATTAAGGCATCAAAAGCACTTGAGTCTATTTGAAACGACTTGCCCTTTCGTAACTCTTCAATGAAACAAGTCGAATAGAGAATAATATCTTCTGGTCGATCTCTCAAAGGCGGAATTTCTAAAACAAAAGTATTGAGCCGCTGGAATAGATCAAGTCTAAATTGATTGTTCTCTACCATCTCTTGAAGATTTTTGTTGGTGGCTCCAATAAACTGAACTTCAATTTTTTTACTTTGAGTTGAGCCTACAGGTCTGATTTCTTTTTGCTCAAGAGCCCTGAGAAGTTTTACTTGGATGTCGAGGGAGCAATCTCCGAGCTCATCTAAAAAGAAGATCCCTTTATTTGCTTGTTCAATGAGTCCAACTTTATTTTTAATGGCTCCAGTGAAAGAACCAGATAGGTGACCAAAGAGTTCTGACTCTGCCATATCTTTCGAGATACTTGACATATTTGCGGCAACGACATGCTTTCCTAGTTTTGCTGCGATATAGTTTGTTAAAACTTCCTTGCCCGTTCCGGTTTCGCCAGTGACAAGAATAGAGCAGTCGTTTGAGTTCGCCGTAATTTTATCTACTTTTAAAAGCAGCGATTTCATCTGGCTCGAATTAGTCATGAACTTTGCGTCGATGGATGATTCTAGGCCTTGCCTTCGACGCTCAAGTCCTTGCCGAATAGCAATTCTCAGACTCTCTCGGTAGTCGCCATCTTTAGGAATAAATGCCACTAAGTCTCGTCGGGTTGCTGAAACAACTCTTCGGGTTAGCTTATCGGAACTGAGTACGACGATTGGAATACTGGGGTCTTTCTTATTCAAGTAGTCAATAAGTGCGAGCCCATCCTCTTCTTGTCCCTCGAAGTTGAGGTCAATCACCGCTAATTCGATCATAGCTTTTGTAAGGACGGCCTTAGCTGAGGCAACAGATGTTGCGGTGCTTATGTCAAATTCGTCTTTCAATGCCATCTCGGCGGCTTCTAAAATAAAAGCTTCATCGTCAGCTATCAGGATTTTTGATTTCATATATGGACCTCAAAACAAGCGCCGCCTAAAGTTGACTTCTTCGCGATGATGCGGCCACCGTGAAGACGGACGATGTGATTTGCACTCGCTAAGCCATAGGCCCTTCGATTTATTTTTGTTGAAGTTCCTTTTCCTTGCAGAAAAGCTGATACATTTTCTGAACTGATACCGGGTCCGTCATCTTCAATTTTTATGATCGTTTTGTCGTTACGCTCTAGCAGAGTGACCTCCACGTTTTGATTGCAGGCTTGCACGGCGTTTGAAACCAAGTTTGATACGGCTCTTCGCAACTGGTTTGAATTATGTGCTACGATAACTGGTAATGCTGGAATATTTTTACTGACATGACAATCTTTTGTCATGGCTTTTTCAGATTGCAAAATTCCATCCTCTACGCATTCTCTGACATCCTCCAAGGACAAAATATCGACAGTGATTGCTAAATTGTCCTTCGCTGATTTAATTTGTGAGACTATTTGATCGGCCAGCTTTGGAATTGCAAGTGCAGCCCTCTCTTTGTCGACTTGGTCAACTGCCGTATGCGCTGTTGCTATCATCTGTTGAAGCGCGCTCAATGGAACATCTAAGTCGTGAATGAGTTGCTGATAAGACTCGGCTGTCATTTCTTTTGCTCTGGCTATTGCTTTAATATCGCGGCTATCGGCGATTACTTTTTGAGTTTCGAGTATCGTCGCCTGAATGGCATCGAACTCCAAGATGCCGCTCTCTATGGTGTGCTCAGTTCTGTCGATGTTCTGTAGGTTTCGAATCTGACCGTCAATTTCTTGAATGGGGCGGATAGCAGTTTGCACCAGCCTTTGAATTTGAAATGCAAATAAGAACGAAACTCCAAACCCAAAAATAAGCATAATTGAAGCACTTAGTAAACATTTTTGAATGATTGGTGTGAGTGGAGAATTTATAATAATAGAGGTCTCAGTGTTTGGACCACCTGGACGAAAAACGTCTTTGGCGCTTGTTATAAAGCCTTTTGAAATCTGACTGCCCGAAAAGTCAAATAACCTAGGTTCGGAGACGTATGTTGTATCAAGTAGGTTCAGTGACATTGATGCTGCAACAATTTTTTCATTTTTTATCAGTAAAATTTCTGAACCTCTCTCCTGAGCAACTGATCGAATAAGTCTTAAGAGTTCAGTGCGGTCTTGAGATTCGACAAGCGTTGAAATATGCGGCGCCAATTCTCTTAGGATACTTTGATCAGAGGTGATTCTGACGAGTAAAATTAAGCTTGCCGTAAGAACACTGAGAGAAATAGCGATCGCCAGAGGAAGCCCTATTTGGTAAACTCTCAGTTTAGATGAAATGTAGGCGCTAAGTTTGACCGATGACTTCATCTTGCCGCCTGATTGTGAACAGAAGTACATCCGTCTTTGAGAGATATTTTCGTATAATCAATGTAGACATCTGAAAGTAAATTCGGTTCAAAGCCACTCACGCACTCATTGATCCAATAGTGCGATCGTGGATGAAAGAGATTAACCGATACCGCCGAATCATTTATCAAATCAATAACTCTAGCGTAGAGTTTATCTCTCACAAGACGATCGGGTTCTGTACGAGCTTTTCGAAGGAATGAATCAATACTCGAATCTTTAAGACCACTAAAGCTCTCTGAATTATTTGATTCAAAATTTCTCGCCAAGAATTCAGTGTCCGGATAATCAATATTCATAGCGACTACAAAGCCTTGAAGTGTTTTATCGGCGTAGCCCTTCATAAGACTTTGCCAGTCTACTCCACGAAACTCGACATTCCATCCATGTGCTCTTAAATTTCTCTCAAGGAAAGCACGCATTTCTTTTTCTCGATTTAGGACATTTGGAAATAGAATTGTTATTTTTTCTTTCGGAATTGCCAAATTTAGAATCTGTTTTGTGGCTGCGCTTGATTTATATCCTGGCATTCCCGGCGGTACGTAACCGTATGCAGGAAGCGCGTCGGGATAAAATTGTTTTCGAAAAGCCTCGGTGTCGATACTTTGCCTAAAAGCTATGCGCACGTCCTTTTTATTGAAAGGGGCTCGTCTTGCATTCAATCCGATGACCCATGTCCAGGCTGCGGGTGAATCAATCTTTACACCAGATTTGAAAATCTGCTCAGTTCCAACCAACGGAAAGTTGGCGAGGTCATGAATTTCACCTAGACTCGCTTGCTCAGTCGCGAGCTTTTCATCTAGGGCTCTCAAAATTATTTTAGAAAGCTTCGTTTCTGCGTAGTATTTTTCAAACCTAGATAGGAGGATCTCTTTTGTTTTTTCGGTTTTTGTGATCGAAACAAACTTATAGGATCCAGATCCAATTGGTGATTTAAAAAAATCAGATTTATTT
>JAYUEB010000595.1:0-3562 GCA_043739525.1 Bdellovibrionales bacterium | reverse complement strand
TTTCAGATCGTTCGAAGGGACCTTATATTACTTTGAATTGTGCTGCGATACCAAAGGACCTTATCGAGAGTGAACTTTTTGGCCACGAGAAAGGCTCTTTCACCGGTGCAACTGGTTCAAAAATCGGAAAATTTCAAGCGTCAGAAGGCGGCACTCTTTTTCTAGACGAAATTGGAGATATGCCACTGGCGGCACAAGCAACTATGCTTCGAGTTCTTCAGAATAAGACAGTTACCGCCGTTGGTTCTAATAAAGAAATGAAAATAAATGTCAGAATTGTTACAGCAACAAATCAACCACTTGAGAAAATGATTGAGCGAGGCACATTTAGAAAAGATTTGTTTTATCGAATCAATACTTTGCCGATTGATCTCGCTCCGCTGAGAGAGCGAGTCGTTGATATTCCACTTTTAACAGAATATTTTTTGCGCAACCTAAACGAAGCCAATGCTACGAAAAAAACCATTCTTCAATCGGTAATCAAAGAATTTCAAAAGATGCCGTGGCATGGTAACGTCCGAGAGCTAGAACATACGATTAAGCGCATGTACACTATGTCAGAGACTAACACACTCAATCTAGACTTATTTCAAGCGTCGATGAAGGCAGAGAAATCTGGACCCGCTCTTGATTATGAGTCTCTTAAAGAAAGACACCTTCTGGAGGAAGTTGAATTTCTGCAAAAGTTTTTAGACTCGTCGGAGTCATTGACTCAAGCGGCCGAGCGATTAGGTCTCAGTAGAAGCACACTGAGAAGTAAAATCGCCGCCTTTAAAATTTCAACTCAACTAATAAAAGATGGAGTAAAAAATGAGAAAAATTAAACTTATAGTTTCGACCGTGATTTTTTTGATGATGGGCCGTGCTCATGCAGCTAAAACGGTCAACAGCGACGATCCAAAGCTTCAAGAAGCTCTTCGAGTTTTGGCTGACTCAGGCGCGCTCTATCTTTCGAGCAACCAATGCGCTCAAGTTCATCCCGATCTATTACAAAAAGTAAGACAGAGTGACATTTATCGAACCGGAAGCTCATCTCTTTCAATTGTTTGTAACGAAGCTAGATATCAACAAAGATAAATGAAAAAATTAGTTTACGCAATTTTAGTATTTATAATTGGAGCCGTGATGGTCAGTTCGACAATAAATTCTTTTAGCGAAAACAAACTTCGAGTCGCATTGCCGACTAATAAGTCATTCACAGAGTTTGAGCCTACTCAGATTCACTTGGCCTATGAATATATGTTTTTAGAAAATATTTATTCGTCGCTGGTAGAAGTAAATCCAAAAGATGGAATGATTCAAAGCGGTGTCGCCAGCGAATTCGATTGGATCGGAGATGATCTTCACTTGAAAATTCGCAAAGGATTAAAGACCAGATCGGGTCATGAAATTAGTTCGGATGACGTGATTTTTTCTTTAAAGAGACTCCTGGTTTTGTCGGGTAATACTCACGGTAACTTCAAGGACCTTGTTTGTCCGGGCATAGATCTGAAATCAGTCGATCAGATTTGCTCCGGAATTCGAAAAGATAGTGACGACGTCATTCTTACAGCAGGGAAAAAGAAATCATTTCTGCTACCAATGTTAGCTGCTGCCGACTTTTCGATTATTCCTCGGCATGCAGTTGATGCCGAAACTTTAAAAATAAAAGATTATTCCGAAACAAGCGGCGTTTATTCAGTGACAGGACTAGACTCTAAAGGCCATATCGAATTAGAGGTTAATAAATCTCATTTTCATTATTCGAAGGATATCGCACAAAAAGTTTCATTTGTTCTAATCGAGAGTAAGGAATCAGGAGCTGCTCTTGCTGCATTTAAAAATAACCTAGTCGATCACCTAATGACATCGAGCGGCAGTCAAGTCGAAGACCTTCTTCGATTTGCTGGCGAAAACTCAAACGTCCAAGCGCACCCGACACAAAAAATTAGGACGACTGTTTTGGTTTTCACGCCGCGAGGCGAACATGAACTCTCACAAAACCAAAGAAGATATATTGCTATAAAGATAAAAAGTGCATTTTCACATATTTACTCAAACTCCCCGGGCTTTGAGAGCGCTACTGAATATTTTCCGGCTTTGGGTGCAGGGGGCTTATCGAAACTGCAACAACATGAACTTGAAGAAACTTGGAAAAATATACTGGATACAAAAATTCCAAAATTTAAATTAGCAATCGTTCGCTCTGGCAATACTGATCAATGGGCACTACCCGTAAAAAATGAATTCCCGCAAGTAGAAATTCAGACTGGCAGATTAGCTCCATCGTTTATGAAATATCAAAATCCTGATGACGAGCCGCACGCTTATATCGTCGCGACAGATACAGGATTCTTCGAAGATATTGGTCTTATTTCTTATTCCCTAAGTAGCGGACTTTTAGGTCTTACTTTGCAGGAAAGACAAGAATGGTTGGCTGATTATATGAGCATAGATGACCGAAAAATTAGAATCGATAAATTACAGAAGCTTCATTTTCATGCGCTAATGAAACCCGTAACTGTACCTCTCGTCGTTTCGCCCTTTGTGGCTTTAACTAATAAATATTGGAAGATGGAATTATCCGACCTTTTTGCGAATAATCAATTATGGCTCATAAAACACCAGTAATGGCTGCACTCTATGAAAATAGAGCGCAGCTAAAATTCAAAGTTAAAGAGTTCGACTGGCCGAAAAGGTTTGGTGCCATGCTTTTCGATTTTGAAGTTGCGATTAGTGTCGGTGGACTCGAACACATCGGACGGGGTACTCATAAAATTCAAGAGATAGCAATTGAAAAAGCGTGTTCTGAAGCGATCGAACGTAGTATTTGTGCTGAGAAGAATATTTCGACTGTAGGGGTGGCTGTTCATCCTATTCAAGAGTTAGCGATAGAAAATGCAAAACAAGAATTTCTAGAAAGATTTTATTTTAAGTACATTATTGATAATCGGATAGCCCTGATACCTGAAGTGGCGCCTATACCTATATATGACATGGCAATAAATTCTTTAGATGCTCATGTTTCTTTTTTTGATTTATATAAGACAGATGGATTGCGTGTTTGTATGTCCCTTTTTAAACATAAGGATGAGCCGGTCTGCATCGGCATGGGCTCGGACGCCAATCAGCAAGTCTGTCGAGAAAAAGCGTTTATTGAAGCAATCAGAAACTACGCTGCATTCGTCGATGATCCTACTCTCAGTTCGAAGTTGGTCAAAGAGGATCATAACCTTTGGTGCGCAAATCCCGAATTTATAAAGAGACTTCGATTTGTCTCAAATCCCGAAGCGCCTTCGGCATTTCCATCGCCTCCATCTCTGCAAATAGAAAAAATTGGTCCAGGGATTATCAGTGCTTTCAAAGGGCTTCCAGTTTCGGTTGCGAGAGCCTTTATATGAATCATAAACTTTTAGAAAATATCAAAAAATTTGAGACAAAACAAAAAATTGTGGGACTGGTGTCCCTTCTCATCATTCTTAGTCTTGATCTTCCCCCGAAAAAACGGACACAAAAATCATGCTGCCAGCGCCAAAGATTCGTACTTGTCAAACTGGAACTGGTCAAAGGGAATACACTCGAT
>JAYUEB010000594.1:0-3564 GCA_043739525.1 Bdellovibrionales bacterium | reverse complement strand
CCACAAATAGCATTACCGAAATGACCTATTACTCAGCCTGGTTTTGGAGTGCAGTTCACGTGATTACAAATATTCCACAATATCAAGATGCGAGATCGATTGCGGCTAGGCTCGGGCTAAATGAAATCTTTGTGAGAGAGTGTCTTCAGAAGCTTGCTGAACTTGGCCTGGTAAAATTAGGTGGTGAAAAATATAAAAACACCAATCAATTTGTTCATCTCCCTAAAACTTCGCCGATGAATTCAGTTCAACATATGAATTGGCGAAACCAGGCTGTTCGCGACAGTCAAAATCTGCAGCATTCTGGAATTCATTACACGATCGTGCAAACCGTGTCTGAAAAAGATTATGAAAACATAAAAGAGTTTTTATTGCAGACAATCGGCGGCTACCGAGAAATTGCGGATAAATCAAAAGAAGAAGAGCTCGTTTGTTTTAGCTGCGATTTTTTCAAAGTATGATCTCTAAAAACTAAATCCTGCTTGCATCAAACTCAAGATATCAAAAACATCAGGATCTCGAGTCGTTCCCAATAAAAAATCAACTCCGGCGGGCATCACGTTGTAGTTCGCATTCGCACGAACGTGGTGCAAATAATGAAATCGCGATACCGCTCTGAAAAGTCGGGTATTGATAAACCATTTTTCAAACTCGTTGCCATTCTCCATTATGAAAGCCCGAGGGAGATGCAGATTTGTATGATTGTACTCGTTGACGGCAATAAAGGAAGTTGCAAAGACAGAAGATGCGATGGCGCTTGCTTTCCAATGCTCTCCCCCAGTAACCCAACCAAGAGCGAAGCCGGCGATGCCGAACAAGACATACCCGACTCTGTTCACGCGAGGAGGGAGCTTCGTTCCATTTGCTGAGAGCTCTAAAAAAGTCCTTTGCGCCTCGGGGTCGATGATTCCCATTCTTTCGAGCTGTTCGATCATCTCTTCACGAACCTCAGGAGCCAAAACTCCGCCTTGGCCCTTCATGGCGTAGTTAGAGGGATCGTTATTTTTGAGAGGCGAATTTACGAGATGGTGTGCGAGATGCGGTTTGGTCAGGTTGTCTTGCGGTTTCAAATAAATCCCTGTGCTTTCGATGATGGCTTGATCTTTCGGGGGAGCATGCGCTACCCAGCGATGCAAAGCATACTCAGAGAACGCAGAAAAATAGGCGCCCTTCGCAGCCCCAGCAAGAACTGCGGCACCCGAATAGGCCGAACTAATTGCAATGAGTGCCAAAGGCCAAGCTGCGTAAACAAATTTTACCAAAAATGGATCGCTAATCTTTAGCGTCTTTGGATCTGCTCGATAAACCAAAAGATGAAACCTCTGAACTTCAATGGTCTCTTTAGACAAAACACTTTTTGGTAGTGGCAGGTCAATAATGCGTTCAAGCGACTCATGCCTTCCGGTTAAACTCAGCCAACTATTTTCAAAAATATCTGTAAGTTCGTAAGTAAGTTGTCCGCCCGTTGGACTGTCGATAAATTTAGTTCGAATGACAAGTTGAAGCGTCGTATGTTCCATTGGCGAAAGTTGTTCACCCGAGGCCTGACGTTGTCTGAGAGATGACGCCCAATTGTGAATATCAATTCTATCCTGATCTGCTTGGGACTTAAGTTTTCGAATCATTCGCTGTGCGACTTGATCAGAGGTGAGATTCCTTTCACCGCGGCTTTGATCAGCATTTAGTTCTGAATTGAAAAGAGATGAGCAAAGAGATTGATCTCCCAATGCCGGTAGGCCCATAGAGCAAACGATGGCAAAAGCCAAAAATTTTCTCCATAAGTAAGTCATCTAAGAGCCCTTTGAAGTGAGTGGAAAAAGCTGAGCATTCAGCTGATAGATCTCAGTGCAATCACCTTCGGTCATGATATCGGCAATTTCGTAAATAAGTTCCATCAAGCGTTCGCGCCCTTTTTTGAGAGACTCCGGGTTAGCGGCAAAACTAACTGCGGTAATCAGTCGTCGCTCAAATGAAACCGTATCAGTCTGACCTATTAATGTTTGAAGTGCTTTTGTGATCATCGTTTTATGATAAGCGCGGATTGCGGGATAAGATTTTGTTGTCGGAAACCTCAACTTCTCATTTACTTTTAGCCAGATTCCATTTTTGAATTCAATCAATCCGCGATCGGCAAGCATCTTAAAGGCGCGTTCAGCTTCTCGCGTTTCAATGCCTAAGCGACTTCCGATATCTTTAGGATCTGGATTAAAGTTCACGCAAGTGACGAGATCTAAAATTGCCATGTGATACCAAGAATCGAAAACTGTAAATTCAGGGATAGTGCCTTCTTCTCGTTCAGCAATCGCCAAATTCGACGGAGATAATACATCTTCAAAAAAGGGTACGGAGTTTGGCGATGAGCCGATCGTCTCTAACAGCATGGCTTTGCGGAGACTTTTTTTTGAGGCTTCATCCATTCCGAGACTTCGTGTGACGGCTTCAAAGCGCGATTTCGGTAGTCTCTTCTTACCTTTAAAGACTGCGCTCAAAAAAGACGGAGAAATATCAACAGCACGAGCTAAAGACCGCAAAGAATAAGATTTGTTTCTTCGCGAAACTCGCAAGAGTGCTTTTTGCAATAGCTCGTGTGGGGTTTTTGCTTTTTTCATTTTTTGGATTGAAAATCTTTCATCGCTTTTGAAAGTTCCTCTCCGTAGATTTTTGTTAATATGAGAGATTCAATTCTCTTTCTCAGTTCTGGCTGGGCGTTGAGATCGAGCATTGAGTAAGTCGCCCTCAATTCTCCTGACGGCGATTTTTGAAACTGAACAGGATTGTCATTGATGTCTTTTGCAATTTTCAAGAGCGCGTCTTTATCTGCATCAGGTTGAAAAGCAGCGGCCTCCAGTGGGAGTCTGAGCAAACTTGTAAAAATATGAATCTCGTATTGCTTCTCTGACTCAGTCTTGAGTGATTTGAAGTGATCAAAAACAAGATCCATCATTTCGAGTTTCAGTTGAATTGCTAGTGGGTCGCCACCGCCACCCGTACCTGTCGATCCTCCGCCTTTACCTGAACTGCCGCCAGCGGCGACGAGTTCGGTGAACCGATCTGTGCATTCTCCCACTTCTTGTTTTGGATCGCTTGCCTGAGTCATCATGTCAGTTGATAGAAACCAAGTTTGCTCTGCTTTTGTTCTCTGAGCGAGCCAAGAGAGACCAACTGAGAAGCCATAATTTTCGTCAAAAATATCGATGGCTTCTAGGCCTTCGTGGAGGAGCCAAGTATCTGAAACTTGCTTTGGTAAAGTCGATCTAAAATAGGGAGGAGGTACGAAAATGGAATGCATTTTTGGAATATTTAACATTCCAAGTCTTCTGCCGCATGAACCAATCGGCACGCCCGAAATATCTTGAATTTTTACTATAAAGAATTGCTCACGAATTCTTTGAAGATCTTGTCCGCCAATCGAGCCAAATTTATTATCAAGAAGAGTCTGGATACTTGAATTTGATATGAGCTCTTCGGTCGAATATCCGAAGCAATAGAGGCTCATCGTTTGAAGAGAGACAAACAGGGCACAGAATAAGAGTCGGCTAGACTTTAATTTCATGCTCTTTTATT
>JAYUEB010000593.1:0-10761 GCA_043739525.1 Bdellovibrionales bacterium | reverse complement strand
TTAAGTAATGAGAAGAATTCTGAATTGTCTATTTTCAATTGCACAAGTCCTGCTGGCTTTTGGCTGTGGAGCTTCAAACTTTATCGTGAAGAGTGAGCCTTTGCAGGCTGATATTTTCGTGCAAGACGCAAAAACCAATGAAAAAAAACCTGTCGGAAAGACTCCTTTGCAAATGCCAATGCCTGAATTTAAAAAAATTGCTGGGGACAGTCTTGGCGCGGGAGAGTTTTTTACCGTTTTAGTTGAGAAGCAGGGATATATTCCGCAAAGTTTTAGTGTTCCAGCAACTAAGTTCGGAACAATGGTGACTCAACTTGATGTTAAGTTGAAAGAGGGTACGGCTCCTAAAGAGCTGAAGATCGCAAAAGAAATTTTGGATCATTTGTTTGTTGCGCAAAAGTTAGCTTTAGCTGCTCAGTTTGAAAGAGCTCAAATCGAACTTGACGAGATCATCAAGCCGTTTCCGACTTTTGCCCGCGCACTTTCAATGAGAGCCTCGATTTATTATGCTGAAAAAAAATATCCAGAGAGTTTGAAGTGGTATGAAGAGGCCCTTAAATCGGATCCTGAAATGGATGAGGCCATCAAAATGGTTGCGAAGGTTCGCACGATTCAAGGTTTGCCTCCGGGCACGACTCTTCCAACTCAAATAACTCCTAATGCTGTGGCTCCTGCACCAGTCAATAAGGCAAAAGGCGGAGGTAAATAGTGAAACACATTATTTTAGCTCTCACGCTTGTTTTATTTTCGGCGTCCTTTGTATATGCGACAGACAATTTAAATCCAGAAGAGCTGAGTGCAAAGTCTTATCTCGAAGATTTATTGGTTCATAGATATACGCAGTCGCTTGCAACAATTGTCGATCGTCAGGGCTTTTCAATTGGAGCTCAACTTCAACTCACCGATGCACCCAAGGCAAAACTGAAGGAAGAAAAGAAGCCAGCTGCGACGGCGATATCAGATACTCCGGATGATTTACTTTTGGGAACTCTCGATCCGGAACAACTGATCAAGCAATACAATTTGCCCGATGAAAAAGCGGCAATTGTCGGTGTACTTGCGAGTAAAAGAATTAAAACAGTATCCATGTTTGTTGGGTTGAGAGAAGATCTTGGTGAGCCAGTGAAAGCCGATGTTCAGAAATGGTTGACGGCAAAGTTGACCGGCGAGTTTGGAAAAACAGCGAAAGGTGAAGTATCTTTTGTTAAAGTTCTTCCCGAAAAGAAACCTGATGTGGCTCCCTTGGCACCTAAACAATGGTGGGATTGGTTAAATCAATTTCAACAATTGGCAAGTCAATTACTCCTCGCATTTGCTGTCCTCTTCGGAATAATTTTGTGGAGATTCACAACTTCCAAAGCTTCGGTCAATACGAACAATACGGGCGATTCTCCAGATATCAAGTTGAAGGCCGATGGCCTGGGTGCGGGTGGTGTCGGTGGAACGTCGACAGTTAAAACAATTGAACAAGAACAACAAGAAGCATATGCAAAGCAAGAAGCTCTTGCGATGGAGTCCGTTCAGTCGCTCTCTCAAAAATTAATTAATTTGGTTCCTCGTCTCACAAATGATTTTGAACGTATCGTGCGTGCTTGGTGTCAGGGTGGAGAAGAGGGTAAATATAAATTAGCATGTTTTGCTGAGGCGGTTGGGCGCGATGTGGGTCGTTTGCCAATTCCGGTTGATTCAATGAAAGATATTGGCAAAATATTCGCTCGTATGTCGAAATTAAGCGCGAAAGATAAATCAGAATATCTTGAAAAAGTTTATTGGGATCTCGTGGGAGTTCTTAATTTGGGGCCTGAGATTTTAGCTCAACCCTTTGGCTATTTGTCAGGGGTTGATTCGACTATTATCAATAAAATGTTGATGGATCAAAATCCGAAGATGAAAACTTTGGTCTCTCTCTATTTGCCTGATGAAGTCAGACGCAAGTTCTTGAAGCCACTTCAGGCTGACCAGAAAATGGAATTACTTGAGAATGCAGCTCAGTTAAGTGAAATCGCAGCCGACGATCTTGAATCAATGAATCGTACGATCTTTAGCAAACTCAATTTGGGTGTTGTGAAAGATATGATTCCGCTTCAGATGACACTCGAAAAAATTGTCAACTCATTGAGTGTTCGTGAAGAAATCGAAATGCTTGGTCATGTGAAAGGCCAAGGTATTTTAGAGTATCGTCGTAAATACCCATCACTTGCGTTCTTAGATCAGTGGCCAGATGGCGCTTTAGGAACATTGCTATCTCGTATGCAGGCCGATCAGGTAACCGAATATCTGAGACTGAAACCTGAGATGAAGGATCGCGTGATAGGAATAGCTCCGCCAATGCTTGCTGAAATTGTCGCGGACGAATTAACTCGCGAAGACAAGATGAGAGAGGACGATAAAACCAGAGTTTTAGAAAGTCTCGCGGCTCTCGTCAAAAAAATGTACGACGACAAAGACCTCGATTTGAGTACGATCTTCCCTGATTCATCATCGGCCGCCGAGGGTAACAATGTTGTTCCTATTAAGAGTGCCTAACTCACTCTGCGGTCTAGCCGTGCTGTTTTTGAGCACGATCAGCTTATCAGCCGTAGCTATGGATCTTCGCTTGGGCGCATCGCTCGGTTACGGCGGAAGCGGAATCTCGGGAAATGCGACAATTAATAGTACAGCTGTCCCAGTTGATCGAAGTGAAAGTCCAGGTATGCTGGGCGTTTCAATCGAAACCATTCTCAGTGATAAAAGCACTCTTGCAATTGACCACACTCGCGGTTTTTCGCTAGGACCTTTTTCGATGGGCGTTGGATTTACTGGTTTTACCTGGCGACGATATTTTTCGGGGACAGTTCCTTCGATGGTGGATTCGCCCACTGAGAGCACCATACTGATCAAGCGCTATATTCCGTTTTTGGGTTTAGAGGCGGGTGTCGCGCAAGGTACGATCTTTCGCTCTGGAGATTTGGTGCCTTCGATAACTGGATCAGGCGTTTTCTATGCGTTTCGATTGGGGGTCGATTACCAAATGGAACCGAGATTTATCGTGCGCACTGAAATCCTCTCTGGTACGACCTTCGCTACTTCAGGATTTGATCAATCCAAATTGACTGAGTTTTCTTTTCAGTCTGGCTTAGTTTATATTTTCTAAGAATCACTCTCTGACAGACCCAGGTCTCGTCCAAATTTTTCGTCCTACGAGCACGCGCGTTGTTTGCTTTGGTTAAATTATATATCATAGAACTATGAACATCTCCTCAGTCATCGGTGTTATTGCAGCTCTCCTTGTTTTGCTTTTAGGTATTTTTACTTCTTCAGCATCGAGCCGAGTTTTTTTAGATCCTCACGGAATTTTAATTGTGTTTGGCGGAACTGCTGCGGCCGCACTCATGTGTTTTCCACTACGATTTTACGTTCAGGTCTCAAAAGTCTTTTTGAATAAATTTTTGGGCGGCTATATGGTTCGTCGCGAACTTGTTATTGCTGAACTGGTTGATTTAGCAAGAGGCATTCGTGAAAATGCAGACTATTTCAAAACAAGAGTAAAAACCCTTCAGACTCCATTTTTGGCTGATGCCATTGCGCTCATTATTCAAGGCGGAATTTCAGATGAAGCTCTCGATCAAATCATGATGAGACGAGCTGCAACTTTGACAAAACGCTACGATCAAGACGCAGGTGTCTTTAGAACGATCTCAAAGTTTCCGCCTGCTTTTGGTTTGATGGGTACAACTCTTGGAATGATTTCTCTCTTGCAGTCGCTTGGTGGTAAGGACTCGCAGAAGTTACTGGGCCCCTCTATGGCAATCGGTCTTGTGGCGACTTTTTACGGACTGACACTTGCCAATCTGGTCTTGATTCCCATCGCAGAAAATCTTGGAGCGCTCAACAGAGATGATGAGTCTCTTCGACTAATCGTGATTGAGGGCCTACGCTTACTCCGTCAAAAGCAACATCCCAAAGTAGTTGAAGAGTATTTGACTAGTCATCTGCTTCCATCCGAACGTATTCGCTACGCGCAGACTAAAGGTAAAAAGTGAGCTCCGGTTATGATCCTGTCGAGACTCTTCTAGAGGGCCACGGTAGTGGTGGCGGTCACGAAGATGGAGAAGGCAATTGGCTGGTATCGTACGCAGATATGATGACTTTGCTCGTGGGTTTTTTTGTGATCCTTCTGAGCTTTTCAAATGTCGATCAAGAGAAGTTCGAATTAGCTAAAAAATCTCTCACCGAAAAATTTGGAGGAAATTATCAAAAGCCGTTTGATCAACTTTCAAAACGAATTAAAGAAGCGCTTGATAAGGCCGGTTTAGGTGATCAGTTTGATATTAAGACGGATGATTCAGGCGTTACTATTTCATTCTTGGGAACCGTATTCTTTACAACAGGTTCTGCAGATTTTAAACCTCAAGCGAAGGTTCTTCTGAATAGTCTTATTCCACTTATTAAGGCAGAAACTTTAGATCTCGATATATTAATTGAAGGTCATACAGATGATATTCCGCTTGTCCCCGGCGGCGTTTTCCGCAACAACTGGGAGCTCTCAAGTATTCGCGCATGTAGAGTCCTCGACTACTTTTCTCAAGGCGGATTTGATGATGAGAAGCTGAAGGCCATCGGTTACGGTGATACCCGCCCGCTTGCTCCCAATAGAGATGACGATGATAAGCCCTTACCTGAGAACCAAAGTCAAAATCGCCGCGTGGTCATCAAACTTATCCCGCATGGTCAAAAGGGAATGTAGCACTTTTGGCCAGTACTGATTCGCAGGACTTTAAGGCCCAGGCGTTTTAAATTATGATAAAGAGATGAATTTAGACGCTTCCGATCTCACATATGAAACCCATGGTCTAGTCGAAAATTGGTATCTCAATAATGAGACGGGGTATTCAGGTCCATTCTCACATCAAGAAATTTTACAATTTATCAAACGAAAAAAAATTGCCGCCGACACTTTGATTTGGCGTAAAGATTTAAGTGGTTGGAAAGCCTTATCTGAAATTGAAACTTTTGAAACTCCGCTTTCTGAAGCGGCAGCTGCGCTCGATCTTCCGAACAAGCAAGAGCTCTCTTCTTCATTGGCAAAAGACTGGGTTGATAGTGATGAGTTTTGGAGTCAAATACGCAGCCAATATCAATTTCAGTCTGACGAATTTAATGAGGCGAATGATCGATTGCCTCAAGCTAAGGAAGTACGAGCACGTTCATCACGAGCTTTTGCGATTGGATTGATTGGGTCTATCCTCGTTGTCATTTTTTTTGCTTTTGATTTTAGTAAGGTTTTAGCAGATATCCCGGATATTTCAAAAGAAGAGAGTCGCGAAATCAAAGCGGCCATCTCAGAAAGTTTAAAGGCCTCTGGCCCAGCCGCAGCAATTGGTTTGATTGCAAAAGAAATCGGAACACCGACTTTTGTAGTTGGATCGAATCTTCCTGATAGTACCGAGCTCAAAATGAGCATTCACGGGATTCCTGAAACTTTAGTGGGGCGATTCGAAGTTTTGTTTCAAGCGAAATTGAATTTAAAAGGTGGGCTCGCTCGAACTCAAAAAGTTTTCATACAGCCTAATCAATCGAACATTCCAATGGGTGAGTACAGAGTAATTGTGAGCCTAGATAATAAAAAGCTAACTGAAAAAACTTACTTTCTCGGAGGAGAAAAAAATCTAAATTACGATCTGAGCTTACGTAAATACCATGAACGTCTACGCGAAAAGGCCCGTGCAGAACTTCTTGAAATCAAGCAAATGAACGACACGATTGAAAAACAGCTGACGGATCTTTCAGCTCAATTTGAAACCGTTAGTCATTCTGGTAAAAATTCAATTGCCTCTTGGAAGACGTTCGATGAAAAATGGCAACCGATGCAGGCTCAAATTGCAGACGTGATTCGAAATCTCGAAGCTCGGCAAACGAGAGGAGAAATCTTCTATTTTCAACTTTTTGATTTGCTTAAAAAAGTCGAAAATAGTGTGGGTCTGACTCATGATCTTCAAGTTCAATACATCACTGCAGTTAGCTCTTCGAGCGCTACGACAGATGTTTTAGAAGAACGAGTTGCGCAACAAAGTGCTTTAGCGCAATCCACACTTTTGGCCTTGCGCACCCGCGAGATCGAAGTTGAGAATTTACCATTGCTTGCGAATGGAATGCCGCGCACTGAGTGATTCTGTCTCAATTTAATCCTAAATATCTGTCCCTTCACAAGACAAATGCTGAATCACAAAAGAACTCTTTTGTCCTAAAAATTTTATAATTCGATGCTCTTTCTCACATCGATACATCCCGTCCATCCGAATTGAGATAAAAGTCTAAAGATTTAAAGAATCAAGGTATTTGGTCCGATTATATCTTGTTGGAATTTATTGCGGTACGTGAGGGGGAACGATGTCAAATTCATTTTGGTGGAAGTTAAATAGATTTTCATTTACATTTTTATCGTTGCTCTTTTTCGCATCGTGTAATATGCCGAAGAATTCGGACCTCAATCCAAGTCTCGCAAGCCAAATCGGAAATCCAAATGGCAGTCCGTTTGCGGGATTCACTGGCCTCACAACTGCGCAAACAATTTCAGGCTCTAAAGTTCAGCTTTCTTGGATCCCCTCAACAGATTCCGCAGTTACGGGTTATGCTATTTATGATTCAACTATTGCATTTAGTCCGAAGTTAATTAAGACGGTTAGCGCACCTGCAGCTCAAGCGAGTATCACTGGACTCAATCCTGAGACGCTCTATATGTTTCGCGTGCGTGCCTTCAATGCCGCTCAAACCCAAGACTCGAACACAGTCGATGTGCCGGCGATCCCGTACGCAGGAGTTCTCAGTGCTCAAGTTTTGAATGCGACGTCTGCAACAGTCGTCTTTACCGACGCCAGTAATGCTGATGCCGCCTTGGTTTATTGTAAGGTTGGAGATTCAGCTTCATCTGAAACTCTCATGACCACCATTTCTTCTACCGGCGGTGTTTTGCAGACCACTCTCACCGGGCTCACCGCCGGTGAAACATATATCTGCCGAGTGGCTACTCAAATTGGAAGTTTCATTGACAACAACACGGTCACGACAACTTTCATTCCACTCGGACAAGCCTCGAAAATGGTATTTACGATTCAGCCTTCGAGCTCACTCGCCGGCGTGAATTTAGCCTCTCAGCCGGTCGTCAAAATTGAGGATTCAAATGGAAATGTGATCGTAGCGGGTCCTGACTCGAATCCGACAGTAAGCTTAAATATTTCAGTGAATTCACCTTCCGGCGGATTGGTTCAGGGATCAAAAAGCGTGAGCGCTATAAAAGGAGTCGCCACATTTTCTGGAATCAACCTTCAAGAATCCGGAGTCAAAATTTTAACTGCGACGAAGTCCGATACTTCAAATCAAACCAATGGTTCGGGTCAGCTAACAGCCGACTCTGGCAGTTTTACTATTAGCCCGGGTTCAGTGAGCCCCGCAAATTCGACAATCGCAATTTCTCCTCCAGTTCCGCCAGCAACACCTTTGACGGCGGATGGAAACTCTTCCTATACCGTCACCATTACTTTGAAAGACCAATATAACAATGCTGTTTCTGGAGTTAAGCCTCAGTTTGCGTCTAGCTTTTCAGTCGATAATTTAAGCCAGCCAACTCAGAATACGGATGCGACAGGCCAGTCCTCGGGTTCAATCAGTACAACATTTGCGGACGAAGTTGCACCTTTTAGAACATTGAATATCTCTTCGCCGGCAGGCCTCAGCTCAGTAACGAGCTTTGCGCCATTTAATCCTGGCGTGCCGACAAAGCTTGGCTATCTTGTTCAGCCTGTGAATTCTCCGGGCGGACCACAAGGGCTCGCGTCGATTCAAGTTGCCATCGAAGACGCCAACGGAAATATCGTCAATACCGGTGCGGCTTCAACTGCGAGCGTATCTATTAGTATCGCGGCGAATGTGAACGGTGCTCTTTTAACGGGGACTGTTCCGGTGAACGCGGTGAAAGGCATAGCTACGTTTGGAGATCTCGGTGTTAGTAAAACAGGTGCTGGATACAAGTTGCTAGCGAGTTCAGGTAGTTGGATTCCTGCCTACAGCAATGCTTTCTCGATCACTGCTGGGACTCCAGTTAAAATTATAGCCAATGCGGTGTCATCCACTGTGGTTTCAGGCAGTTGTAGCCAGGCTATCACAGTTCAACTGCAAGACTCAGGCGGAAACCCAGCGAACGCTATTCAAAATACACCGGTATCTATTTCTGGGTTGAGTGGTGGTTCTCTATATACCAGCAGCACTTGTGGCGGTACTGCGCTGGGTCCTAGCATGACCTTTACGGCAGGTACCAATCTTAAAACATTGTACCTCAAAGACTTTGTCGGTGAAGGAATTAGCATTAACTTCAAAGACTCTTCGAATGTTTTAACGACAGCTACTATCTCAATGAGTGTGATTCCGGACAAAGTCGCCATGCTCATACAAATGCCAGTTCCGCCGGCTACGGCGGGCACTCCGATGACTGTTGTGGCTGGTGTTTGTTCGCCTGCGATCGTGATTACCCCTGCGGGAGAAAATGGGAATGCCGCTCCTATTTTTACGACCACCAATATTGCCGTGACCGGAATTACCGGTACAAGTGCACAAATATATACCGATGCAGCCTGCACCGTTTCGGCAAGCGCTAACAGTGTTCCTTTGGCAGCAACTTCAAGTGGAAGCGTCTATCCTATCAATATTTATCTTAAAGATCCTAAAGCAGAAGTCTTGAATTTAAATGTGACCGATCCTTCAGGTATCATGACAACAACTTCGAGCACTCAAACACTCACGATTCTGCCTTCAAAAATTGGTTTGACCGGGCCAACAAGCGTTGTTGCGGGTAAGTGTTCGACTGCGTTTACGATCAATTTAAAAGACTCTCAAAATACAAATGTTGCGCCAACAGCACTCACGACCTTAAATATTAATGGATTAAGTGGCAGTACAACCGGCGCGTTTTACACGAGTAGCTCATGTACAGGTACTCCACTCACAACCACGATTGGATATCCGGCAAATGCGGCCAGTGTTGTGGTCTATTTCTCAGATACCAAATCAGAAGCTTTGAATCTTTACCTTTCAGATCCAGCGGGCAAAATGAGTAATTCACCAACTGTCAGCATTGGCATTTCTCCTGCAGGATTAAAGATTACCGGACCATCTCCGGCAAATTCGAATACCACTATTTGCGCAGGACCATTTAGCGTGAAAACTTTAGATGGTGCGACTCCAGCCAATGTGACAGCAGCAATAACTTCTATCAATGTCAATTTGGCTTTGACGGGATACGCGGCCGCGTTCACTACGGCGGGAGCTTTCTATAGCGACAACGCCTGTTCAAATGCGATCACGGCATTAACCTTTAATGCGGGCGATAGTGCCCAGAGTTTTTATTTTGAAGGCCAATATCCCGCGACGACTTTGTCGATGACCGCTTCAGATGCGGCTTCGGTATTAACTTCGGGATCAATGAACTGGACGGTCAACGCAGCTCCTGCGTGGTTGGGTACCCAAGGAACAGGCAAAGATGCATCCAATAATCTTTTATGGTTTCGAAGTGGAATTCAATCTGTTTCGGCTCGCATGGATGCTCCTTCAAGTGTGAGAGGGCTGCATTTTGATTCTACAAAATCATGGCTTTACGTCGTCGATCAATACAGTCACCGGGTTTTGAAGTATGATTATACTAACCACAAATATGTTGGTTGGATCGGCGGTTTTTCGAATCCAAACAACTCGGTCGCTTTGATTTCAGGCAGCAATCAAAGCACTTATTCGAGTTTGCCATCGCCTGCGGCTTGTGTGGCCACAACAAGCGGTCAAGTCACTCCGGGCTGGTGTTTGAGCGGCCAATCTTATGCTAACGGCAATACCACCGGCGGACCTATGTATAATCCGACAAGTGCGACTGATGATGGAACTTACCTTTATGTGACCCAATATAGCTCTCAGTCAATTAGTCGGTACAATGCCAACTCCGGCGCATTCTCTGGTTGGATTGGTGGAATCTCTTCGACTCCAACGGCTGCTGCTGCTGGTGGCCCCGGAAGTTGTACCACGACCTCAACAGGACCGACTCCAGGCTGGTGTATCGGCGGCAACAACGCCGGAAACCAAAGTGGTACTACCAGTTGGGGATACGGCAATGGCGGCATGTACAATCCGAATGTTGTTTTGAACGATGGTACATATCTGTACGTTGCTCAAACTGGCGCGATATTGCGATTTTTACTATCATCTGGATCCTTTCAAGGTTGGATCGGTAAGGCCTACACGACGGTTCCAACGGGTGGAGCGGCAGGATGTACATCCATTTCAAGTGGTACAACAACGCCTGGCTGGTGCACAGGGGGTACTTACCAAGCGTATAACCCAAGAACGACTGCGGGTACCGGATCTTTGGCTGGCGGTGTGAATACGCCAAGCGGTATGTATGTGAATGGTGGCATTCTGTATGTCGTACATGGAGATAACAGCGGTACGATTACCACTTACAATTTATCAACGGGTGCATTTATTCAGGTATTGCCGAGCCTTTCATTTAACTGGATGGGCGCAAATAATATCACTTATGATGCAGGCACGGGCTACTATTATGTGGCCGATTCAAGTCGTATCATTGCAGTCGACACCACCGGATTAATCAATGGATGGATGGGCAAAGTCAGTAACAATGGTTCGATGTCATCGGCCCTTTCAAACACAAATAGTTGTTCTTCGCTTGCTGTCAATGCCAATACTCCCGGATGGTGTCTGGGTGGATCGGCTAAAGCAGGT
>JAYUEB010000592.1:0-3586 GCA_043739525.1 Bdellovibrionales bacterium | reverse complement strand
GGATAAACGGAGTTTTGCCTTCAGCCAAGAATCTTCATCATATTAAAAGTCTCAGTGATTATTTTGGAGTCCCGGTGTCGTTACTTTTATTCAACTCGCTGGAGGAGAAGTCCAACGCGATGGTTTTGTTCAGCTCGGAATTTGCTGACGGTGAGATGACGTACAGACTTTTGGTCGAAAAGATAAAAAAGTGAAATGGTGCCTAAATGCCTTTAGCAAGTTCAGCCAAGTCCATTTTATATAATACACAGAGGCGGTACAAAGTGATCGCTGTCACGTTCTTTCCAGCTTCAATTTTTTGTAAATGGCGCCAGGATGTGAAGCCCTTTTCTTCGGCCTGTTCACGAGTCCATCCCCGTTCAGACCTAATCTGACGAAGTCTTAAACCGAGGCGTTTTAAAAAAATAATTTCCGGAGATCTAGTGCCCATTTCAGTCAAGGTTATTCCTATACCTCCGATAAGGAGTACGTCCGATAATAGGTATTTTTATGTGGCTATTTCTTTAACTGCGACTGGAAGGAATATATGAAATTTCGAGTAATGGCATTGTTAGCGATATTGGGTTCGGGATGCTCTTCGTTACCTGAAAAACACGGCTTGATCCAGCCAGAGGAAAAAGTTCTTTCTCGAGTTGACGATTTGTCCTCTCGGCCAGATTGGGCAAAAGAGAGCCAACCCTTCCAAATTAAAGATGGCGTGGTCTCTAATTTAGGAGTCACAACCGTCCCCGGGGACTCTCGCGTGGAGGCTGCATATCGAATATCCGCGAACAATGCCAAGGCTGGGATCGCCACATCGATTGAACAGCGGCTTAGCTTCGTATTTCAAAACGCCGAGGAAGGAGTCGGATTTGACTCAAGCCAAGCTCGATTTATTGGCGCAGAAGCCTCAGAGCTTACATCATCGTCATTAAGTGTTTCTAAACAGTACTGGGAAAAAGTCTTCTCAGTAGATGAGCACGGAGTCGGAAAAACATTTTATAGAGTCTATTCGATGGTCACAATGCCGGAGCAAGAATTTAAACGTGCCATCGGCGATGCAATTCGAAAACAGTCAGGTCAAGGTAAACTATCTAAGGATTTTGGCCAGAAGGTTAACGATCACTGGGATAAATTTGTGAATGGGCAACCGGGCCGAGAGTCGGCGTCGGCAGAGTAAAAATGAGCAGATTAATAGCTGTATTAATTTTTTTGCTATGTGGGACATCTTGGGGGTCTGAAAAGCCTCCTTGGGCATCCCATACGCCGCCAGACACGGCAAAGACCCTTTTCTTTGTGGGACGGTCACCGAAGGTTAACAGCGAAGCTGAGGGCCTACGGATGGCTTCAAAGGACGCCAAAGAACAGCTCTTGCGGCAAGAATTTGGAACAACAGTCAAAGTGGACACAACTCAGACAGAGACTTTAAATGATGTCAGCCTTGATTCTCAGCTCAGCGAAGTCAGCGACTTGATCCGACTTAGAGGATTTAAGCAGACCGACGTCTATACGGAAAAGGAGGACGGCGAGACTGCGACATGGGCTTTGTTTAGCATTCCCAAGTCTGAAATAAAAAGCGAAAAACAAAGACTGGCAGAGCTTCAAAGGCAAAAACTGATCTTGTCGGAAGCAAAGCAAAGAGTTCAAAATTCAATAATATCTGCGCCCGATAAAAAGCGAATTAGATATGGGATGTCAGATACTGAATTAATGTCACTTATTGGGACTCCTTCATATACAGACTTAGATAAGGAGGTTAAAGACCCCAATAAGGCTGAATCAATATTTCAGTACTCTGGCAAACGATGTATTGATAATAAAACTTGTTATGTAAGTGTCGTAAAAGGACGAGTCATTTCCTACGCTGCATTTAAGTCCCAATACATTGAAGAGTCGAGATCAAAAGTTAAAATTAGAATTGGAATGTCGAGGCGTGATTTATATGAAATTTTTGACGAGCCCTATAGGTTAAAACAAACCAAAATTCCTAGAACTTCCGAGCAAGTAGACATCGAGGATTTTATGATTTTCGCAGGGATTATTTGTAAAAATAAAATGTGTTCTGTGACTCTTATGAACGGATTGGTTATTGCTTATGATGACTTTAATCCGAGCTACACTGTTGAGGGCAAGTCTTCTGCATATGTATCAGACTTTCAAGGGTCATCTGCCCAGTCCAACACAACTGGGTTTGACCCAGATCAGTATCTAAAAGATGCCCAGGTGGTAGAACCAATACAGACATCAAAGAGTAAAAGGGGAGCAGCTGCCAGCCATCTTCCTACTTGGGAAAGCACAGTTCCGATACCACCAGATTTTATCCCAGCTGAAGATTTTGAGCCTGCCGCAATACAGCCGGACGGAACAAGATGCACAAAAGAACCGGGAAAAATAGCAGTCTGCAAATAAACTGCTGACTCGAGCAACGTTGTCAAAAAATGGAGGAACACCTGGAATCATTTAATGAGCAAAATCCCAATATCCTTGAGACTCCAATTTTTCCGGAAACCAAACATCCGATAGAGTGGTATATGGACGTGTTAACAAAATTTGCGACCTTCAGTGGACGTGCTGGTAGAGCAGAATACTGGAACTACTTTTTCATCAATATTTTAATTATGTTTGGCATTGGTTATTTCAAAGATTCTCTAACCTTCCACAGATTATTTTTTCTATCTATAATCTTGCAGTACTAATGCCTACGATTGCTGTGGGAGCCCGAAGGCTTCATGATACAAATAGAAGTGGGTGGTGGCTAATCGTTCCTGTTTTTAATTTTGTATTTCTTTGCGAGGATAGCCATACAGGCGCCAATCAATATGGTCCAAGTTCAAAACCATCAGATATCAATGAAAAGGCTTCTGTGTTGCCAATTGAAACAAGCCCTACAGATGCGATATCTCAATTAGAAAAACTTGCAGATCTCAAGTCTAAAGGTCACCTGACTGGCGAGGAGTTCGCTAAGATGAAAAAGCGGCTGTTAGGAGGATGATTAACTATGGGTAGTACTCAGAAATAAAATTACAAAGAAAGGTCTCATGCGAGCATTATCACTTCCAGTTTTAATCATATTCATGGCCACACTATTTTGCGGCGCGGGTTTTCCATCAAGCCGCTCCTCTTCGAGCCAAAATTCCCTAATAGTAAAGCCTGCAACCTGGAATGATGGCTCAGCAGTTATTGACCATTGGTTTTTCGTCGTTCCAGAAGACAACAAACAAAAGGATTTTAGGAAAAAAGCGAAAGAACTTATTGTTCACAATGGAGAAGCATTTGGCATTGGCGTACGCTTCATATCAAAAAAGGCCAAGGTCAATATGCAAATTGCGGATTTGGAGGCTACTACGCGTTTGAGGTGAAGAATCATTCAAAGTATGGAGTTAACAAAGTCAGTTTTCGGGTTTTCGGATCAGTTCAGGGTCGCTCGACGAAATATGATCTTTCCCCGAGCTATAGTTACTTTGTAAGCGATGCGATTCTCGGAGCATGGGAAAGTAAAAAAGGGTGCTTTTTACTAAATCAAGAAAATTGGCCTAAGGGTGAATCCCTGATTATTACTTGTGAGATCACCGAAGTGGAATTTAAAGTTAAAGACGGTATCGAGACG
>JAYUEB010000591.1:0-3593 GCA_043739525.1 Bdellovibrionales bacterium | reverse complement strand
TTCAGCAGGCATAGGTTTTTTAGCTTTTTTAGGAGCTTCAACCGGAGCGGTACTTTTTGCTAAAGGCTTAGCCTTAACAAGAGCTTCCTTCTTTGCTTCCACTTTTTTAACAGGCTTAGCAATGGGTGGCGCTGCTTTCGCCGCTTTTTTAGGGGCCTTAAGAGCTGCCGCAGGCGCTGCTACTTTTTTTGCAACAACGGGTTTCACTAGCTTAGCTGCCACCTTTTTAAGGGGAGCTGCCTTTTTGGCAGCAGGAGCCGCTTTTGCCTTTACGGGCTTTTTATCCGCTTTTTTTTCAACTTTTTTTGCTTTTGTTTTCACGAGTGCCTTCAAGACCTTTTTGAGTTTTAACATAGGAGAGAATGATTGGTTGAAATCAAGTCGTGAGTCAACAGAATTAAGAAAAATAAGGCTTTAATGAACCCGGAGATTTCCAGTTTTGGACTTCAGCAAAATACTACCCTTTTGAGATCCGGTAAACCTACCGCTTGCGACCTTCAAATTTCCGATTTTGCCGGTTTTAAAGCTATCGGGCGTCGTAATGCTGCCATCTTCTGATTGGAGCTTGGCGAAAGCTGCCGAATCTTCAGGAAGCTTGAAGCTCATGGAGCCAGAAGAGCTTTCGAGCGAGACATCAACGTCTCCTAGAATTTTTGCTGTCACGCTGCCATCTTCGTTTTGACCGCGAATTTGGCCAGAAAAATCAAGAATATTGAAGGCACCCTTGCCATTTTCAATCTCAAGAGAGCCATCTGATTTTGAAATATGACTCGTTCCGATCTTCGATTGCATATGGACACTCGCCGAGACTTTCTCAAGATTGGAATCGCCGGCAAAGTTCTTAACTCTCAAGTTTCCTTCGAAATCAGAGATAAAAACTTTGGATTTTAGGCTTTCAATCTCAAGGCGCCCCTTATGGTTTGCGACATGGATTTCTCCGGATTGACTCTGGATATGGCTTGAAGCGCCACAATGCGACAGCGTGACACTACCAGCAAGGAGAACGATGTTGAGAGTTGAATTCCAATTTTGAACATCAATTGAACCATCGCGCCAAGCCACGTCTATCGCTAGATTTGGTGCTTCAATCTCAAACAGAATCTCAGTTGTCACCTGCTTGAGGTCATCCCAGGAACTTTGAGAATCGGGACCGCGCACTTCAAGCTTAATATTTTTGTCTTCATGTTTGACGCCGAAGATCCAATTGTCGTCTGAGGCAGCTTTTTTATCATCAATGATCTTTTTTGCATGGATGACCATTTTTCCCGGGATCTTTGCGGGAACAATTCTGACGCTCCCCTTGTATCCGCTGACGATGATTTTTTGAGCATCCAAAACATCGATTGAGATGTCATTAAAGCGCACTTCTTTAGCGTGGGAGTCGATAACGAACGTCAAAATAAGACCCATTAGGATCATGAAGCACTTGGGCCGTGCAATATTAAAGTTTTTCATTTGGTTGACTCGCTTTTCATCAGAATTTAGTCTCATTTCTAATTTCCATAATGTCAAGACGAGGAGAATCCTTAATGAGTAGTCAGAGCGTTCACAATTTTATTTTGTCAGCACAAAGAACACCTGTCGGCAGTTTTCAGGGCGCATTTACGGATCTCTCAGCTCCGCAATTGGGGGCGATCGCGATTAAGTCGGCACTTCAAAAAGCAGGAGTTTCTGCTGACAAAGTTGAGCAAGTCATTATGGGACAAGTTTTAGCAGCTGGTGTCGGACAAGCTCCTGCCAGACAAGCCGCGATTTTTGCGGGACTTCCAACTTCGGTACAATGTCTGACTATTAATAAAGTTTGTGGCTCGGGTTTGAAAGCTGTGATGCTTGCAGATGATGCGATTAAGTTGGGACATGCCCAAGTTATCGTTGCTGGTGGCCAGGAAAATATGACGAGAGCTCCTCACCTTCTTGAAAAATCACGCAGTGGTTTTCGCATGGGTAATGCAAGTTTGATTGATTCGATGATTACCGATGGTTTATGGGACCCTTACAATAATTTTCACATGGGAACGGCTGCCGAACTTTGTGTGACGGATCATCACTTCACACGCGAACAGCAAGATCAATTTGCCATTCGTAGTTACACAAAAGCTCAAAAAGCAATTGCTGACGGAGTTTTTAAAAATGAAATTGCAAACGTGGATATCGCCAGCAGAAAAGGGCCAATCACAGTTTCAGTTGACGAAGATCCTTCAAAAACTGATTTTTCTAAAATACCGGGTCTCAAACCTGCTTTTGATAAAAATGGAACAATCACAGCTGCTAATGCAAGTAAAATTAACGACGGTGCGGCGGCTCTTGTCATTGCAAGTCCCGACTTCGTAAAAACAAGTGGCGCAAAGCCAATTGCAAAAATTATTTCTCAGGCTGCTTTCGCCCAAGATCCAAAATGGTTTACGACAGCTCCGGTTCCAGCAATTAAAAAAGCTGTAGCAAATGCGGGATTGAAAATGAGCGACATTGACTTGTTTGAAATCAACGAAGCTTTTGCAGTGGTAACGATGGCAGCTCAAAAAGATCTCGAAATCCCCGAGGAGAAAATAAATGTACACGGTGGCGCAGTTGCAATTGGCCATCCAATTGGGGCGAGTGGCGCGCGTATTTTGACGACATTAATCCATGCCCTTCACCTTCATAAAAAGCGTTATGGCTTGGCGACTCTTTGTATTGGCGGCGGAGAAGCAGTTGCTGTTGTTGTGGAGCGCGTATGAGTTCTAAAATTTTCAAAGATGCAAAATCGGCTTTAGCAGGAGTGAAAGACAATATGACCATTCTTGTGGGTGGTTTTGGTCTTTGCGGAATTCCAGAAAATTTAATTGCGGCCTTGAGAGATACGGGCGCTAAAAATTTGACTTGCGTTTCAAATAACGCGGGAGTGGATGATTTTGGCTTAGGTCTTTTACTTCAAACCAAACAAATTAAAAAAATGCTCTCAAGTTACGTCGGAGAAAATGCGCTGTTTGAAAAACAATATTTAAGTGGCGAACTTGAACTTGAGTTTTGCCCTCAAGGGACTCTCGCCGAAAGAATGCGAGCGGGAGGAGCCGGAATCCCTGCATTTTATACCCCGACTGGAGTTGGAACCCTGGTGGCTGAAGGTAAAGAGGTTCGAAATATTGATGGTAGAGATTATGTACTTGAAAGAGGCATCACAGGTGATTTTGCGTTAGTTCGCGCCTGGAAAGCGGACAAATTCGGAAATCTTATTTTTAGAAAAACAGCACGAAATTTTAATCCGATGGTAGCGACGGCCGGTAAAATTACGGTTGTCGAAGTTGAAGAAATTGTTGAGCTTGGTGAATTAGATCCGGATCAAATTCATGTTCCGGGAGTTTACGTTCAGAGAATCATCAAATCTCCCATGCTTGAAAAACGCATCGAACAAAGAACGACACGTAAGGAATAGAAACTATGCCACTCAATCGAGAACAAATCGCAAAGCGCATTTCACTTGAAGTTCAACCTAACTACGTCGTGAATTTGGGAATTGGAATTCCAACTTTGGTTGCAAACTATATTCCTGAATCAATGAACGTCATGCTTCAAAGCGAGAACGGTCTTTTAGGTCTAGGCCCGTTTCCTATCGA
>JAYUEB010000590.1:0-3598 GCA_043739525.1 Bdellovibrionales bacterium | reverse complement strand
AAAAAACGCGTCCCGCTTGCTCGAGGTGGCGCTGAAAGACAAGCACTCGCCCGATACACGGACCTACTACGCAGGCACATGAGTACTTTTGCAGGGATTTATTTTGGCTGAGCTTGCTGGCTTCAGTCTTCGGGCAGCAGTCTGCAGTTGGCAGTCATTCGGTTTCAGATTTCAGGGATCTGTTCGTACACATGAGTTGGTGTGAATATTCATAAAGACTTGTGTCTTGGGATCTTCGTTCGGAGTTTGAGTTTATCTTTAGCCGCACTTCGAACAAGCGGGACGCACTTTTTTGCGGTCCGCGCAAAAAATGTTCACGAGGGCAGGAGCCCGAGTGCGGATAAAGTTAAGCTCAAACTCCGAATGAAGATCCGCAACCACAAGTCTTAGAAGCATTGGGGTTTGAGAAGACAAAACCTTTTCCGTTTAATCCACCTTCGAAATCTAAGGTCATTCCAGCTACGAATAAAAAACTTTTTTTGTCGATGACGATTTTGGTTCCGTGTTCTTCGAAGACTTTGTCCGCGTCAGTGATACTTGTGTCGAAATCGAGTTTGTAGGACATGCCTGAGCATCCACCTGCGACAACTTTTACGCGCAAAAGACTCTCAGTGCCGGGTCCTGAAGATTCGGATTTGAGGTGATTAATTTGCTTTGCTGCTTGTTCAGTGATTTGAACCATAAAAGTACTCCATTTAATCAAGCCGAAAAAGCGTCTCAAAAAGAGATTCTTTATGGCTAACACTCTTATTATATACGAAAAATTGAATCTTGGCTAGGGGCCAGAAAGGCTTACAGATACTTAGAAATGGGCCGAACCTTACTGATAGCTCCGCTGACGAGATCACAGACTCGGTCAATGTCTTCAAGACGAGTCATTCGGCCTAAGCCAAAGCGCATCGTGAAATCATTGCGAGGCCCTGGAATCAAGCCTTTACGTAACTGCGTTTTTCGAAGCTCAGCTATAACGTGACTGTCGTCCCCAGTTGCGCATGCGCTTCCTGAGCTGAAGGCAACTTCACTTAGGGCCATGAGCATTTGATCGGCCAAGACGGCTTCGACGCTGACATTCACATTATTGCAGAGTCGATCAGAAGGGTGGCCGTTTAAAATCACGCCCTCATTTTCATTTAAGAGACGATTGATCATATGATCGCGAAGCTTTTGCTCTCTTGGACTTTCAGTATCCATGTCGAGTTGGGCAAGTTGACAAGCTTCACCGAGCCCCACGATGCCTGGAACATTTTGAGTCCCGCTGCGCAAACCACGCTCTTGTCCTCCACCTAAAATAAAAGCAGAAACGCGAACCCGTGGTTGCGATTGTCTCAAATAAATCGCGCCTACACCTTTTGGTCCGTAAAGTTTGTGAGCTGAGAGTGAGAGAATATCAATTTTATCTTCGACGACGTTGATGGGATGTTTTCCACAGATTTGTGCGCTATCGAGGTGAAACAAAATTTCGCGTGATTTGCAAAGCTCGCCAATTTTTATCACGGGATTGATTGAGCCAACTTCATTGTTTGCGTGAATGAGAGAAACAAGAAGCGTATTTTCTCGAAAAGCATTTGCAACTCCCTCGACCGAAACTTGTCCAAACTCGTTAACATCGAGATAAGTCACTTCGTGGCCTAATTTTTCAAGCCGAGCCGAAACCTCGAGGCTACATTTGTGTTCGACTTTTGAGGTGATGAGATGAAACTTTTTTTTATGCTCGGTTTCAGCATTCTCGAAAAGTCCGAGGATCGCAAGATGAATGGACTCAGTTGCTCCGCCAGTAAAAATAACTTCGCGTCCATGACAACCTAAGAGCTGAGCTACTTGATCACGGGCTTTTTCCACTGCCTCTTTTGCGATCCAGCCGTAGCTATGTTGACCACTCATTGCGTTGCCGAAGTTTTCCGTGAAGTAGGGCAGCATTTTTTCTAAGACGCGTGGCTCTACAGGGGTGGTCGCATGGTGATCCAAATAGATTGATTTTTTTAAAGTTTTCTCAGACAAAATGTGTTTTCTCCCAAAAGAAAGACTCATGTACTCTAGACTTCGGACTCTACTTAGAGCGTGACAATCATAATCCTTCTAGTTAACTTGCACAAAGAATTTATTTTGGAGGCGTAGCTCATGTCTGCAAGCTGGCAAGAACTCGATCTATTTAATCCTACCGAAGAGCATAAATTGTTACGCCAAACGGTGAAACAATTTGTTGCGACTGAGATTGAGCCTCAAGCTGAGAAGTTTGATCGCGAAGAGAAGTTTAACTTACCTCTATTTCGTAAATTGGGTGATTTAGGTTTGCTCGGGATCTGTGTTGAGTCCAAATACGGCGGATCTGAAATGGATGCCACAGCCGCGACTCTTGTTCATGAAGAGATTTCAGCAAGCGATCCCGGTTTTTGCCTCGCCTATCTTGCCCATGCCATGCTTTGTGTAAACAATTTGAGTGTGAACGGAAGTGAAGAACAGAAGGCGCGCCTTCTTCCAGGCCTATGTAGCGGCAAAGCGGTCGGTTGCATGGCGATGTCTGAAGCTCAAGTCGGAACAGATGTTTTGGGTATGGAGAGCACCGCAGTTAAGCAAGCATCCAATTATGTCATTAATGGCCGTAAAATGTGGATCACGAATGGCACAATTGACGATCAAAATACGGCAGCAGATATCGTTTGGTTATACGCAAAAACAGGTCCAAAAAAGACAGATATGTCCACCTTTCTCATTGAGAAGTCTTTTAAGGGTTACACGGTTGGGCAAAAGATCAAAAATAAATTGGGAATGAGAGCATCTAATACCGCCGAGCTTGTCTTTGACAATTGTGTCGTTCCCCAAACAAATATGGTTGGTAAAGAAAATGATTCGCTCACTCACATGATGAGAAATCTTGAAGTAGAGCGCCTAACTTTGGCTGCGATGAGCTTGGGTATTGCCCGAAGATCACTCCAGGTCATGCAGAAATATGCAACCGAGCGAACAGCATTTGGCAAAGCCTTGAGCCAATTTGGTCAAATTCAAAAATACATTGCTGAGAGCTACGCAGAATATCAGGCTGCTCGAATTTACGTATATGATACCGCTCGCAAACTTAAAACTTGCGGGAGTGGTGATCCACTTGATTCAGACGGAGTGAAGCTTTTCGCTTCAACAGTTGCAAAAAATATCGCGGATCGCGCGATTCAAGTTTTGGGTGGTTACGGATACGTTGCGGAGTATGTTGTTGAAAGACTTTGGAGAGACGCCAAGCTTTTAGAAATTGGTGGAGGCACGCTTGAGGCCCACCAGAAAAACATCTGCGGCCAGTTGAATAAAAGTTCTCGAAGATTATACGAATAGGGGAGATGCGGTCTCCAGTCTGCAGGCAGCAGTCCTCGGTCGGCCGTTTTTCAGTCTCAGTCGCAGTCATCCGTCAGAATCAGTTGCCAGATCAGGTATCGGATATCAGGTATCAGCGTGCCAGCTGCAGATACCCGATACCCTGAAAGCCTGTGTTCAGTGAGTCAGCTTGTACAAATGAGCCCCCAATTCATCAGCTGGTGCTTTGAGAGCCACTAACGAATCCTCCAAATCAATAATGGCTTGAACCTCACGAAGACTTGCAAAAGCCATTACA
>JAYUEB010000589.1:0-3600 GCA_043739525.1 Bdellovibrionales bacterium | reverse complement strand
TAGAAGCTGATCTCAAAATTTCGGTCGAGCGCCAATAAGTACCAGTATCCTTTTTACGGACGCATTGAGCTAGTTCACATCAAATGGAAAAAAAGGTGTGAGCTCAGCTTCAGGGTTTAGAGATTTTACCGACGACTTTTCAGAAGATTTTTTCGAATCGAATTCTTCTTTAGCAGATAATAGAACTTCTTGAACATACTCCGCGAGAATTTGTCTTAGATCTTCGATCGTTAAATCTTGCGGCTTGATACCCGCGCGGTCAGTGAGGCTCTTGATTTCTGAAGAAATAAGCTCTTCAGAAATGCCAGTAGCGGCAATAAGATTTGTAAGAATGTCTTGAGAGTCGCCGCTCATGATCCCTCCGTGGACTTAAACTTAAGACAAGGCTAGTTGACCAACGGGTTAAATCTGAAGCAAACACAAACGTGTCTGGAAAATTGAAACTAGACCTTGAAATAGATGACAGGACCTCGATCCAGGGATTGAATTAAAAATGAACCAGACCAGGGAGAATTAACGTGCATAGAGCATTGGGTAAATCTGAAAAACAAAATGATTTAATCAAATTGTTTTGGGTGTTTGGGCTTTTGTTTTTTTTAGCAATTGGTTTTGCAGCTCATGCGGCGACACCAAAGAAATCCGACTCCATTTTACTAAGTGCGCCTAACCTTTACGGCAAAAACTTTTTTACCGTTTTAATTAACTCTCCGGATCCAAAAGAGGCGCCAAAAAACTTTAGACTGTTAACAACTCAAGGTGCCGATAGTCTTCGGGCCTCGTCGAGTGCGGTCTTATCAAAAGGCCAACTTGAGTATGTCGTTGCTAAATTAAATTCTGATGCTGTGCCCGGGACTCTTGGTGAAGCAAAACTCATTCACGTTGTAGACACAAGTTTTCACGCACATGGTTTTGTAAACAATATGCAAGTTGTTTGGCTTGACCAAAATATCCAGTTCGGTACAGATGAAAATGCATTTTACGATCAAGAAAAAGGCTTACTCCAAGGCTTAAAAAAGACTAAGAAACTAACGCTCTATCGCCTTCCTGAAAGTGTTGAGGATATCAACTTTAATTTGACTGAGGCGTTGAAGTTGGGCGCGCAGAAGATACAGGTTCAAGCCGATGCCGTCGAAACCGAGCAAGAGTATTTGAAAGCAAAAAAAATAGCATACACACGTATTCCAATTGCAACGAACGATTTAATGAAATTAGAGGACAATCAAATTGCGCAGTTCGTTTCACTTGTGAGAAAAATGAAGAAAGACGAATGGCTTCATTTTCATAATGAGGAGGGCGCTACAAATTTGGGGCTCGCACTTCTCGTGACGGATATTTTGAAAAATGCTCCGACGTCTAAACTTGAAGATATTCTGAGTCGTCAAAATGGAATGAGCGCGCAAGCAAAATTGGTCACGCGCACGACGAGTACAAAGCTCGAACAGCTATATGCATATGCGAAAAATCAGAGCCCAGGCTTTGAAAAGTCTTTTGCCGCCTGGAATAAACTCCACAAAAATTAAGGCTGAGCGTCTCCGCCAGGAGCCATATTGCGAGGTCGATTACGAACCAAACTGGGTGGTGGTGGAGGCAATGGATTTTGACCAGAGTGATCTTCAAGATTTGAAAATCGACCGATGTGTGACTCCCACTTTAAGAGAACGTTACCAACCGGTCCGTTACGATTCTTACCGACAATGACTTCGGCCTTGCCACGAACATCTGGATTATCTCGATCGTAATATTCTTCGCGATAAAGCATCATGATAACGTCAGCATCTTGTTCGATCGAACCCGACTCACGTAAATCAGAAAGCATTGGTTTATGGCCCGAGCGTCCTTCAACACCGCGATTCAGCTGGGCAAGAGCGATAACTGGAATCTGTAATTCCTTGGCGATCGACTTAAGTGTTCTAGAAATTTCAGAAACCTCACGCTCTCGGCTTTCGACCCGTTGTTTAAGCTGCATCAACTGAAGGTAATCGACCATGATGAGGTCAAGACCGTGTTGAGCCTTCATGCGACGTGCTTTTGCGCGAATTTCGTAAGGACTGATCCCAGAAGTATCATCAATAAATAAAGAGGATTCTGCCATCTTCGAAGCTTTTTCGATCAGACGAGGCCATGCGTTGTCGTTAACACTTCCAACCCTTAGATCTGAGAGATTTACGCGTGCTTCGCTAGCGATCATTCTCATCATCATTTGTTCTTTGGCCATCTCGACAGAGAAATAGGCGACACTCTTTTTACCGCGAATGGCGGCGTGCTGGGCGATGTTCAAGCTAATCGCGGTCTTACCCATAGATGGGCGGGCTGCGATGATCGTGAGCTCTCCAGGCTGAAACCCGGCCGTTAACTTATCAAGTTGATCAAAGCCGCTGGCAACGCCAGTTGTCTCTTCTTTACGAGCAGAGAGCTCGGTCAAGCGGTCGATCGAGACTTTAATAAGTTCGGCAGCGCTTGCGAGGCCTGTCTCTTTCTTTTCGGCGATACTAAAAATTTCAGACTCAACTTCATCTAAGAAGGCTTCAACTGAAGAGTAAGAGTCGCCGTAAGACTTTTCAATAATCTCGCCACTGACGTGAATAAGCTTCCGTAAAAGTGCGCGCTCATGAACAATCTTACCGTACACGGCAATATGAGCCGAGGTGGGAGTTTGATTCATGACTTCGGCCAAATACGAAGCCCCACCAATCATATCGAGAGACTTTTGATCTGAGAGAAGATTTGAAACCGTAATGATGTCGACCGGAGAGCCTTTAAAATAGAGCTCTTGAATAGCCGAGAAAATTCTTTGATGAGCAATCTTATAGAAGTCGCTTTCGAGAACGACGTTCACCACTTGATCCCAACAATAAGGATCAACCATTAGGCCGCCAAGAATCGCCTGCTCAGCCTCAAGATTGTGTGGAGGAATCCTCATCATAAATCTAACTCCGCGTACTCAAAACGAGTAGACAAGCTCAAAAGCACAGCTTCTAAAAACTTGAAACAAAAAGCAAGGCTCAAAAGTTTTTGGACAGGCTCTCAATAAAGGCTTTATTTAAAAGGTTTGCGGGCCTCTTCAGGAAGATCGAGAATTATGACCCGCTGCTGAGAACTAAATAATTGCAGTTACCGCAACAGCAGCTGCTGAGCGACTCACGCGAATTTTATAAGCGTCGATTTTTTTCTTAAGTGTATTGCGGTTGATACCGAGGAGCTGAGCAGTTTTAACTTGATTGCCTTTGTAGTTTTCCAAAGCCAATTCAATTAATGGTTTTTCAACTTGTTCGATCACGATGTTGTAGAGGCCGTTAAGTTCTACTTGCGTTTCTTTCTGTTGCTGGAACAAAACTTCAAGTTTACTCTTGACAAGTTTTTCCAAACTAACTGACTGAAGATTAGCAACAAAAAGATTATCTGAACTGTTCAGACTTGGTGTCATGTTTCCTCACTGCTTTTGAATAGCACCTCGATCGGTTGATCTGAAGTGGCGTAATTGTTATACCCCTCGAACTAGAGGAGACCAAATATACTTATGTAGCTGGAGATGCAAGCGCGCAGATGACTTTTTTGAAAGAATTTTTTCAGCAAGCCATTTTTCACTTATTTCACCGAATG
>JAYUEB010000588.1:0-3601 GCA_043739525.1 Bdellovibrionales bacterium | reverse complement strand
TCTGAACCTTGAGTTTCTCCACCGACAAACGCGTTTGGATTTGGTTTAAATTCAGGTTTGAGATCCGCCAATTTTGGCAGAGCCTGTTCACCAAATTTTGATGTCAGGAGTTTTTGATTTGCCGATTTAGCAATTTTTTTACTTTTGTCCTGAAGTGCATGATCAGGTTTTTCTTCTGATTTTTCCTTTGCTTGAGCTTTTTGACTCTCTGGATTTTGAGCAACTTCTTCAGAAGGTTTTGCTCTTGCCGCCGTGTTTTTAAATTTTCCCGAATTTTCAGCCTTAGTTTGCTTCTCCACCTTCTGATTATTTTTGCTTAAAAATTTTGAATCTTCGGGTATTTCGTCATTGATTGGTTTTTCGTTTTGTTCGACGATTTGCCCCATATTTTTTTCGGTTGCTGCGTTTTTCTTCAACTGATTCTCGATCATTTGAATATCAACATAGTTATGTTTATCAACTGGAGGATCTTTGTGAAAAGAAATGACGCCTGCACTTAAAAAGTGAAGAAGAAGAGAGAGGGCGATTGCAATTTTGAGGCGGTGTTTTTTGAACATATATCTGTTTAAGTTATCGGCTGTCTAAGCCTATGAGTTGAGCGCTTTTCTATGAGGCGGGTTTTAATTTGTGCCCATGTACTTTAGGCCGGGCCATGATCCAAAATTCTCCTCGACGCTTTACTAGGTCCTATAAGAAATTGAACAAAGTATAAATAATGCTTGGACCCAAGTGAGATCGCGAATAAAATTAAGTATGATCATCGAAGCATGGTGTGAAACAGACGTTGGCTTAAAAAGAGAGAGCAACGAAGATTCATTCCTCATCAACAAAGAAATCGGAGTTTACGCCGTCGCCGACGGAATGGGCGGCCATCGCGGAGGAGAAGTCGCGTCCTCTATGGCTGTGAAAACTCTTGAACAATATGTCGAGCTTCACAAAAACGATGCACGCAAAATGCAACCCAGACTTCTAATTTCCGAAGCTTATAAATCAGCAAGTAATAAAATTTTTGATAAGTCCCGAACCGAGGCTGCCGAACTTGCCGGTATGGGAACGACTTTGGTGGCGGCCTATCTTTTTGATAATACGCTCTATATTGCCAATGTCGGTGATTCGCGCGCCTATCTTTTTAAATCTCGTCAAATTTGGCAACTCACCGAAGATCATTCTTTACTGAACGAGCACATTAAATTTGGGCTTATTTCTGAGGCAGATTCCGAAAACTTTTTACAAAAAAATGTGATTACGAGAAGCGTAGGTTTTGAGCGAGATGTTGTGTGCGACATTTTAGAGCGATTAATCGAACCTGAAGATATGATTTTATTGTGCTCAGACGGGCTTTCGGGAATGGTCTCCGATTTAAAAATAGCGGAGATATGTCAGAGCTTTAGTCCAGATAAGGTCGTCGAGGAGTGTATCAAAGAAGCCAAGAAAAATGGTGGCGATGATAACGTCACGGTTTTGGTGCTTTACGCACGTCCCCAATAGACCTCTGTAAGTGGAACTGAAGATTGACCCGTTTTGAGACAAATGTTTAAAATTATCTTAATAGAATCGAAAATTTAGCCGAAAAGCTAATTGGTAGTTGTTAAGGCTTTTAAGACCGAATATTTGGACGTTATTGGAGCGAATTTTGGAAAATAAAAATATCACTTTCATGATGGTGACAAACACCAAAGGTTCAACCCAAAAGTGGGTGATCTCTGCGGCATGGTTGAAGGCCGGCCTTAGTTTTGTAATCCTATCAGTCGTTTTGGTTGCTGCTTGCACAGTGGATTACCTAGGCCTTCTCACTCAGTCGATCGAAAATAAGCGTTTACGTGCTGAAAATTTGATTCTCAAACAACAGTTTCAGGTTGTTGAAGGTAAACTCAATTCTCTTGAAAGTAGCCTTGAGCGTGTGAAAGGCTTTGTTACAAAATTGAAAATGATTACCAACGTCGAGCAAGAAGACCGAAGTCTGAAGCTTGCGATCGGCCCTCTTCCACGTGTCGGACAAGTCGGCGTAGAAAATGGTGAAATGCGTGAACCGGCTGCGATGATGCCGACGAATGCAGTTAAAGACAGCGTCTTTTTTGAACGAACTCCGGTCGATGATAACCAGGGTGAACTCTCAGTTGAGGGGCAGCGCGACTATGCATCTCTTGCGGTTCGCATTGATCAGTCGGTGAACGAAAGCCTTTCAAGACAACAAAGCATTCTTGAACTTTGGCAGTCTTTGGCCGAACAACAAAGTTTGATTTCAGCAACTCCAAGCATTCGCCCGGCACGCGGCTGGTACACTTCAAAATTTGGTTATCGTATTTCTCCATTTACTGGCAGACCTATGATGCATCAAGGCCTCGACATCGCGGCGTCTCCAGGTTCGCCCATTTATGCTCCTGCAGATGGAGTGGTGAGCTTCGCGGGCTTCGATGCTGGATACGGTAAGCTCGTATCGATCGATCATGGTTACGGCGTAGTTACTCGTTTTGGGCATACATCACAGATCTTTGTTGAAGTTGGTCAAAAGATTCACCGCCACGATATTATCGCGGCAGTTGGTTCGACTGGCCGATCAACAGGACCTCACGTCCATTATGAAGTGCGCGTGAACAATGTTCCGGTCGACCCACAAAACTACGTTTTAGACGAATAAGCTCTCCGAGCTTTGACGAATAAGCACTCTTCGAGTTTTAATCATTTCTATGAACGAATTTTATTTTATTCGGCACGGGCAAACCGATGCCAATCTTCAAGGTATTATGTGTGGCGGAATGTGGGATCTCGAACTCAATTCGACAGGCATGAAGCAAGCTCTTGAAGCTTCCAAGCATTTCAAAAGCAAAATTAAAACTCTTAATTCTATTTGTGTGAGTGACCTCATCAGAGCTCAACAAACGGCAAAGTTTTTTGCAGAGGCCTACGATCTTAAGCCTCAAATAAATTCAGACCTACGCGAATGGAAAATTGGCGCTTGGGAAAGAGTCCCATTTGAATCCATTAAAGAAGAGTTTTTAGGAACCGGAGAGCCACCGAGCGGCGGCGAAACACGCGTGCTATTTCACGAACGCATCGCTCGTGCTTTTGAAAAGTGTTCTGAAGCCAAAGCTCCAACACTGATAGTGGCTCATGGTGGAGTCGGCCTTGCCCTCCAAAAAATTCTAGGCACTGATGCGGGTCGAATTGAAAACTGTGTTGCTCACCATGTCTATCGTGATTCTCGCGGACTTTGGAAAGCTGAGATTGTTTAGAATTCTATTCGCTCTCATTTTTGTTTGTTTAAGTGCGCATGCAGAAGACGACGCTGTTTTCTTCGGTCACAATTTGACGCCAACAACAGACATGATGAAGCCTGGGATCTGGAGTGTTGGCGATTACGCTGTTGCGCGTGGATTTGAAGGCAATTTTTTTATAGCGACCAGCCCATGGATTTGGGTGAGTTACAATACGGCGAATATTCATTTTAAATGGGTGAAAGATAATTTCGGAATTTTTGGATCTTATTTTCAAAGCCTTGCAATGGAACCGATCAAAACCACCAACGGAAGTTCGATTTCAAATCTTCAGCGCTATTATTTTCAGAGTATGGCTCTTCACGCGCTTTACAGTTATCAATGGA
>JAYUEB010000587.1:0-3603 GCA_043739525.1 Bdellovibrionales bacterium | reverse complement strand
TGGCGAGTACGATATCTTGCACAATTGGGTAAAGAAACATACTGGAGATAGAAAAATCGTTTCGCTAGAGTTTGACGAATACTATGCTTTTGTTGAAAAGACTCCGGTTACTCCTTTAAAGAAAATGATTTTAATTAAGGATTGGTTCAATCGCCGTTCACATAACAAAGAACTTCTCATTGACGGCGCGCATTTCAATTTGGCCGCATATATCGATGGCGGACGTAATATCGGTAACGACTACTATGATTTGCCTCAAGTGAACAACGGAACATTTCATGACGTTGAAATCGTGACTCAGAATGATTTGTCACTTTCAGAAAGTGACCGCGAAAATAATCACATCGGTGCTATTTTAATTCCATTTTTGAACAGTCTGCACTGGAATCCAGGCAATCAGGTTCTTAAAAATGGTCCTATAGATAAAATATATGCATTTTTTACTGGCGCATTTAGAAAAGAAATTTCGAAGATGGAACAAGCGACCAGTGCTTTTGAAACATCTCCTGAACTTATTGCTAAATACGCTGCGATGAATGATCCAAGTAACGACTTTTTGGCTGCAAGTAATTCTCATAAAGGATATTGGACACATCTTGATGAAATTGAGAATATTAGACGTCACCATGGTGATTTTGATGACGGTATGTCAGGAATGGATAAACGCATCAATCGTCCATACCGCAACGGAGCTTCGATTTTGGCTCACGTACATGCGCGAGTCGCAGCGGCCAAGAAGAGCGTACAAATCTGCTCACCTTATGCAGACTTTACTGATGCAGAAATTGCTTTTATTAAAGACTTAGCCGGAAGAGGCGTTAAAGTTGAAATCCTCTCGAATTCGATCATGACAAGCGACAATATGCCAGCTCAGGTCATCGTCGATAAAAGAGTAGGACCTGCCTTTAAGGGAATTGCAAATATCACTGTTTTTGAATTCGGAAAAGCAGATGCGGTCACACTTGGCGGAACAGTTCCTTACGGAAAACTCCATGCTAAATTTGTCATCGTCGATGGCGAGTGGGTTTTTGACGGCACCTGGAATGGTGATCCTCGATCACGTAATCTGAACTCTGAGACTTTTCAGAAAATCCGAAGCGTTGGTTTAGGCCAAGACTTTAATGATTTCTTTAATTTCTTGACGGCTCAATCACATGTTTTCGAAAGTCCAGAATACTACACAATTCGCACAAATCCAAAACTTGGAAAAATGAAGCTTGAAATCGCAGCTCATCAAGGAACCCTACAACAGGTGTTCAATTTCTTGGGAGTGACTTGGCTCTTTTAAAAATGGCTGATTTGTTTATTTGGCAAAGAGAGTTTGTGAAAACAAATTCTCTTTTTTATTTTTGAGCTGAGCCAAATAATTTTTTGAAAAACCCAGAGACTTTTTGACCAATGCCTGGCGCTGGTTTTTGATTTGTCGGCTTAGGATTTCGATTCGTGGGCTGAGGACGTCCGCCAGCATTTTGCTGAGGTCGTTGCGGTCCACCATGACGAGGTCGTGAGTTTGGGTTTGCGCCGTTACGTGAACCCTGATTACGATTCCCTCCGCCATTACCTTGAGGTCTTTGATCGTTGCGATTATCCGATCGATTATCATCCCGACTGCTGCCCGCACGATTTGCCGGACGATTTTCAGTGCGATCGTTACGAGTTCCCTGTGGACGCGGCTGTGGACGTTGACCTGCGTTTGGTCCGCTGCCGCCATTTCGATTTTCACTGCGATCACTTCTGTGACTATCTCTTTGACCGTCTCTTTGGCCTTCTCTTTGAGGGGGACGATCACCTTGAGCCGGTCGACGAGTGAAACGATCACGGCCACCGCCACCACCTTCACGTCCGCCGCCATCTCTTCGGGGAGGAGGACCGGATCTCTGAGGACGATCACTTGGCATTGGTTTGAAATCTTTTAAAATCTCGGTGTCTTCAAGCCATGCAACATCAACTTTGTGACGAAGATAATCTTCAACACGCTTCAATGCATCGACATCACGATCAGAAACAAAACTAAATGCCAAACCATTCGCGCCTGCGCGACCGGTTCGACCAATTCGATGAACATAATTTTCAGGATCATCTGGTAATTCGTAATTAATGACCATGTCGACACCCTTGATGTCGAGGCCACGAGCCGCAACATCGGTAGCCACTAAAATATTTTGATCATTATCCGCTTTAAACTGGCTCATCACTCGGTTGCGCTGAGCTTGAGTGATCAAACTTGAAATACCGACTGAAGGATGTCCGCTCTCATTTAAGAATTTAGATACCCGAGGCACATTCATTTTGAAATTGCTAAAAATGATTGTTTGCTTTGGATTAAATTTTTTCAAAAGCGACAACAGATAATCGGGCTTTTCGTGAGTGCCAACATGAAAAATTTTATCGACCACGTTTTCAGCTTTAGCTTGATCGCGGCTCACATCGATATCAATTGGATTGGCTCCGTATTGATAAGCCGTATTCATCACGTCTAGATTTAAAGTCGCAGAAAATACCAAGAACTGTCGTTCTTTAGGCACGCGGCTCAAAATATATTTCATGTCATCCTTGAAGCCCATGTCGAACATGCGATCAGCTTCATCAAACACAATTGCGCGAACACCTTTGAGATCAACCAAATGTTCTTTATAAAGATCGAGCAGGCGACCCGGAGTTGCGACGATAAACTCGACACCTTCTTTTAAAGCTGACTTTTGTTTGTCGTAAGATACGCCCCCGTAAATTGAAACGGCTCGAAGTTTTGATTCGCCTTTGAGAGTATTTATATTTTCATAGACTTGCTCAGCAAGTTCACGGGTCGGAACCAAAATTAAAACAAAGTGTCGATTGTGCCAATCACGAAAAATCCGAGGAGAAGGATCTTTTACGACTGTCCCCTCGTCAGGATTCGCGGCCAACATATTGGCTTCTTGGCTTCGCAAAACGCGATCCATAAGCGGAAGTAAAAAGGCTGCCGTCTTACCGGTTCCGGTTTGAGCGAGACCCGCAACATCTTTTGCATCAAGCACATGAGGAATCGTTGCCGCTTGAACAGGCGTACACTCAGTGAATTTTGATTTTTCAATTGCAGCTTCTAAAAGAGGATGGAGTTGGAGCTCGGAGAATTTCAAACTTAGTTCCTATATGAGTAGGCATCATGTTGCCAGGCACAAAATCTATAGTAACTAACCCAAAAAGCCAAGCAAAGTTGCAACAAATTTGGCGGGCTGATCACTGTGTACCCAGTGACCAGCATTTTTAATTTCAACGCCCTTAATCCTTGGATTTCTTCGCAAAATCTCTTCAAACACGTCTTTGCGAAGATCCTGAGATTTCTCACCGTGTATCCACAAGGTCGGCAGACGCAAAGCCTCGATTTCATTCCAACGTTCCTCTGCCCGTCCCTGCTTGAGGCTTTCGCGGATTCCGGGAACATAGAATCGCCAGTGAAGCTTTGTGTCGGGGCCCTCTTGCAGATTAGCGGATAGAAATAGCGCCAAGCCTTTGGGATTTGAGGTATTTTTATAAAGCTCGAGAAAATCGACCTCGAAAAATTTCTTCGCGGTCTGTCGGTTTTCAAAAGGGACCGGAATGGCGTCGAGCAGGCCGCTGATAAAG
>JAYUEB010000586.1:0-3605 GCA_043739525.1 Bdellovibrionales bacterium | reverse complement strand
CACCTTACCAGAAAGCCTTTCGAAAGCTCAAAGAAAGACCACATGTGACACTTACAATCATTACAAATTGAAGTAACCATTTTTGTCACAAAGACTCGCTTAAAATCATGTCGGGGCTTTAAAAGGACGAAGTTGGGTAATCCGCAGTTGCCACTTGCGGAAAATTCAAAAGAATGCGAATTTAGTGAGCATACATGGAGATCAAATGAAAAATCTTTCTCTTATCCTCATCGCACTTTTAATCGGAAGTTATTCTCATGCGCGTCGTGCTCCTCAAGGCGGATGCCGCTTGAGCTATCATGCGGACAGCGCAGGTCGCGGAATTGAAGCCGGCTTTAAAGGCCTTAATTTACTTCCAAGCCCAGGTGATCAAGGCTGCTACGATCAAGGTGTTGAGGAAGGTAATACGCTCCCAAAGGGCGATCAACTTTGTAATAACGAATTTGAAAGCGGAAAGCGCAATGGCATGCTCATGACAGCAACGACTGATGGCACCGATTGTTACAATAAAGGTTATATGGCTGGGCAGGCGCTTTTAGGCGTTGCTTCTCGCGCATCGGACGCTCAGACAGTTGGACAAGCTTGCGTTGACCAGTACCAGAAAGGTTTAAGCGACGGAAGACAAAACGCAGCTCCTAACCAACCAGAGTCAAATCCTCTGACGACTTGTTACTTCAACGGCTTTTATGATGCGTCTCAGTTATAGTATTTAAAATTTTTGTGGAAAATTCATTTCGGGCTGTTAGCATCTAAAGGATGAAGCAGCTTTTTTTTATTCTTTTGTTTTTGTGCATTAACTCAGCCCGCGCAGATATACCAGACTGGAGCGAAGGCTTTTCGGTTCCACCGGGTGGACGTTCGAATCCCTACAATTTACCTCCTGAAGAATTTCAAGCCAGTCGCGAACGCGGCAGACGTGCTGCCATCAGCTATCCTGTTTCGGTTACCGGAATCTTACTTCCATATGCACCAATCTATAATTTTTTAGAAAAGCAAAGTCCCAATCTGCTCTTTGAACTCATGCAGTTTTTATTTAAATCATTTACCGAAATTAAAGATTTTAATTCTTTCCTTTCATGGACTGGACTTCACCCCTATCCTTCACAAAGCGATTCCGGAATTTATTCTGTCCCTTACCCTGCAGAAGGAAGACCTGAATATTTAATGGGTCTCAGTTTCATTGACCACAACAATACCAAAGGATTCACGATTGGGTGTGCGGCCTGCCACTCATCTCATCTATTTGGAAAGACAGTCTTAGGTTTAACTAATCGTTTTCCCAGAGCGAATCGCCTTTTCTTTAAAGCAAAACAAGCGGCTCCATATGCCAATATGCAAATCTTTAAAGACTCAACAGGCGCAACCGAAGCTGAGACGGCCATGATGTACAAAACTCTACTTAATCTGAACGCGATTGAAAGCAAGATCCCACAGCAACTGGGTCTTGATACGTCACTTGCACAAGTTGCAATCGCATTAAATCACCGAATCGAAAATGCCTGGGCAGATAAAGATCCCGCCATTGAAGCGCATCCAAGACCCGACGTACTCGACACTCAAATTGCCGACAGCAAGCCCGCTGTCTGGTGGAATCTCAAATACAAAAATCGCTGGCTTTTAGATGGTTCAATCGTGAGTGGTAACCCGATTTTCACAAATATTTTGTGGAATGAATTGGGTCGTGGTGCCGATATGCACGAACTAGATCAGTGGTTAAATGAAAACGCATTAGTTATTCAAGATTTAGTGACAGCGGTCTTTTCAACTGAGCCTCCGCGTATCACTGATTTTTTTGATGCGGGCAAAGTGAATTTAGAAAGCGCAAAACGCGGCGAAACTTTATTCAATCAAAATTGCAAAGACTGTCACGGGCAATATTTTAAGGCCTGGAGCGAGAATTCGAATTTAAAATTAGTGGATCTCCTTAAGACGACGCATGTTGTGTATCATGCGCGAACTCCGGTAGCCAAAGTTGGCACAGATCCGCACAGGGCCCGCGGAATGAAGTCTCTTGAAAAATTAAATAATCTTGAAATTTCCCAAAAGCATCAGACTTTGATTCGTGCGCAAGAAGGATATGTTCCGCCGCCTTTAGATGGCATTTGGGCAAGATGGCCTTATCTGCATAATGCTTCAATCCCAAGCCTCTGCGCATTGCTCACACCGGGACCTAAACGCCCGAAGATCTTTTATGCGAGAGATGCGAAAGATCCTAATAGCGATTTCGACTTTGCCTGTAACGGCTATCCGGTACGTGAGAACCTCACTGCTGAAGAGAAACTCTACCAATATGATACAACACGAGAAGGACTATCGAATCTCGGACATGACGAAGGTATTTTAATTGAAAATGGCCGAGAGAAATTCTCGACTCAGGACAAAAAAGATTTGATTCAGTTTTTACAGACTTTATAAAAATAAGAAAGGGAGCCGAAGCTCCCTTTCAACTATCTCACTTTTACTGGGGTAGAATTATAAGTATCTGAACCACATATCGAAGATCATTTTAATTGTTCCATCGATATAGTTCACTACTGATTTATACTCGATTTTATTTCCATAAATATCATGCTCTGTATAGTTGTGATCGTAAGCAAGATCGATCGATTGAATTCCAAGCTGGCTGAGAGTAAAGAGCTCGTCAGCGTGGGCAACACCGTCTTGTCTTCTATTCTGCCAGAGTCTGAGTTTTGCAAATACAGGGTCACTGCTATTGATCACGCCGTCACCGTTTGAATCCCACTTAGCAAGTGCATCGAAGCCGTTATCAGAGTACTGACCATCTGGTCCCTTTGTATTATTACCAAAGAGTTGGTCGATACCTTGAACGTGTCCGTTCGAGTCTGGCAAAGCCAAAAACATATAACGGTTGTTATGAGTCCAAGAGATCTGCACCGGAGTATTTGGCACTGCTTGGTTTTCTCCGAGCAAGTTAAACATGACTCCATCTAAAGGAGCAGTCAATTGCATGTCACCGTTAGAATCCGAAACAGTATCGATAAAGAGTGGCGAAGCATTTTCATCACATTTACCGTCAGCTACGTTTTTCTCGTAGATAATAAAGACAACGATTGGTTGAATTGGCTCAATATCGCCATCGTCATCACCACATCGACCGTATTTTGTATTTTTCTGGTAAGGAACATAAGTCGAATTACACTCAGCTGGTGAGAATTTATGTTGCGAGAAAATCCATCCAGACAATGTCTTGTTGATGTACAAGAAATCAACTGGCACGAGTGGAAGGTTATCACTATAGAGCATATTTTTTTGTACTGAAGCTTGAGGATCGATTACTCGCACAATGTAACTGTTCTTAGGCAAATTGTTACAGATCGAGAAATCAAGTTTTTTCAAGTTCAAAATATCTTCGCGTACTTTTTGACTGAATCGGCACGCAACGGCTCCAGTATCAGGATCAACCATATCGACTTCAAGAACAGTTGAAGTTTTCACAGTGGAACCGCTGTTTGTCGCACGAGTGTTCGAACAAATATATTCAACAGGATTGCTGACCGGAGTACCACCACCGACTCCAGTTCCTGGAGGAGTTGGAGTTGGCGTTGGAGTTGGCGTTGGCGTTGGAGTCGGCGTTGGAGTCGGTG
>JAYUEB010000585.1:0-3609 GCA_043739525.1 Bdellovibrionales bacterium | reverse complement strand
GGTGCGGACGGCAGGAGTCGGCTACTACAGTCACTCGCTTCCAGCTCGTTCCTTGCGTAGCCTCACCTCATCAAACTTTCGGTCGCGTCACGCTCCCTCAGCTGCCCCCGGCAGCCCGTTTGATTCGCTTCGACTCCTGCTTCTCCCACAAAATAAAAAAGCCGCTGACCCCTTCGGGATCATCGGCTTTATTTAAATTGGTGCGGACGGCAGGAGTCGAACCTGCGACCACCAGATTCGTAGTCTGGTACTCTATCCAGCTGAGCTACGACCGCACATAGAGTTAGATGCTGTGTTTTAGGACGAAAGCCCTCGCAAAATCAAGAAGTTTGGCTTCATTTTTGTGTTTGAATGAATTAAGTTTAATATGCGGCTGTAAAGCCCACCCTTGCCCTTGAAGACCATGCGGAGGAAATATGAGACAAAGTGCAGAAATGCTCACTCAAACTTGGAGAGCCAATCTCAGCGAAGCTCGAGCCACCCTCGAGCGCTTTCTAGAAGATCCGATGCAAATGCAGAATTGCACAAGGTTTAGCCAAAGACTGATCGAGACTTTCAATGCCGGAGGCAATGTTTTCATATGTGGAAACGGCGGCAGTCATTGCGATGCAATGCATTTTGCTGAGGAATTTACCGGAAAGTACCGTAAAGACCGCAAACCTCTCGGCGCCCTCGCACTCGGAGACGCCAGCCACACCACTTGTGTCGCGAACGATTACGGGTTTGAACATGTCTTTGAACGCCAACTTCGTGGGCTCGCTCGCAAAGGTGACCTTCTTGTAGGACTTTCTACTTCAGGAAACTCTGAAAACGTGATTCGGGCAGTTCAAGCGGCAAAAGAAATCGGTGTCCCAAGTGTGTGTCTTCTGGGTCGCGACGGCGGAAAGCTCAAAGAACTCGCCAATCTTTCAATTATTGTTCCGGCAGAGACTTCGGATCGAATTCAAGAGCTCCACATCAAAATCATTCATAATGTGATTGAAACGGTGGAGCGCGAGATGTTTCCAGAAAATTATTAAAGCTGTTGTTACTGAAAGACTTGCGGGAGTGCCGACACCAAAGTCAGATCGGCAAACTCTTTCGGCCAGCGCCGAGTATCTTTAAATTTATAAAAATAAGTCTTATTCATCAAAAAGTTTTCGCTGGCGATCAGATCGTTGGTCTGCTCGGGAAATCCCACAAGAGCGCGCTTGAGAGTCTCAGGATTTAAAACAAAAAACGCCTTCTCAGGTGGAACAAAATCAAGCCGCGTACTTGAAGATCCCGGCCGAACCAATTTGCGCAAGTCTTTTAACTCTTGAGTATAGGCCTCGCCAAATTGACCGACTGAAGTCGGAGCATTATCAGTGGCAATAAAATCAGAAATCTCACCTTCGCTGCGAGCGGCGACGATCACATTCTTATAAGCATGCATCGCTGATTTGACGGAGTTGACGTTAGCATTGCCGGTGAGGACGCCGTCCGGAGCCAAAACCCCTTTTAGCTTAGTGAAAAACTCGGTAGTAAATAAATTGCCAGATGCTGAAGCGGTGATTCGAAAAATGCCAATTTGGATGAGATCAAAAGTTTCACTCTCGCCACTTCGTTTGTTAACGAAACGAGTTCCATCAGTAACGAGAATTTCTGATTTTTGAAGAAGCTCCTTCAAATCAGGTGAGCCATATTTTTCAACTTCGTCGATCACCGTATGAAGCAACTCAACAACCACGACTTTGGCTTGCGGATAAAGCATATGAACCGCAAGTGCCTGCACGCCAGTTCCTAGGCCAATGATGAGAATACTTTTAGGAGGGCGAGCCAAGGCTGTCATGGCGACATCCATGGGCCAAAGCTTGATCGGAACATTGAGATAGCTAAAAGAAGTCGCCCCTTCACCCGCAATAATTTGAGCGCTGGTTTTTTCTCTATTTTCGTAAGTAAAAGTGGTTGCTACGTGCTCTTCGAAAACGCGAGTCGGTTCTGCCAGCTCATGTGGAGGCATCATATGCACAAATTGCTGAAAAAACTTTGGAGACATAAACATCAAAATCACGATCGTAGCGAGCAGATGAGCGTAGGCGCTCTGACTCTTAAACAACGATACTGAAGAAGTGGCCGCTAAGAAAATCAAAAACAAAACAAAGATCGCCAGTAAAAAGATTTGTGCGGTGACGGTGGTACCGAAGTAGGGGATGAGGAGGGCGCCAGTTAAGAATGCTCCCAGGGTATTTCCGAAAGTTTGAACGACGTAGACTTCGCCAGTGCGTTTACCCAAAGTTTTTTGATCATCCGTCAGACTTTGAACCAACACCGGAAAGATCAATGACAAATAACGAACGGGCAAAAGAGTCGAGAGAGTTACAACCGCTCCGACCAGAAGAGATTCAATCGGTCGTGTCGGAGAAATGTTAGTGCTATCAGGTGCTGCATAGCCTGCCAACTTCAAAACATAGGGGAGCACAAACAACACCGAAGTCGACAGCAAAATTTTAGAAAAACTCTCACGCAAAATTTGCAGAGGAGCTTCGGTCGCAAGTTTGCGCGCCGACAGCGAAGTGCCTTGCCACAAAAAATACAAATAAATCATTAACACCATCGGAAACACATATGAAGTCGATCCGAAATAATAAACATAAATTCTGAAATACAAGATTTGATAGCCAATGGCTAAAAATCCGACGATTAACGAGAGCAGAAAATATTTGGCAACCTTTAGATTCCAAAATGGAGCGACAGAAGGACTTGATGTTTGCTGATTTTCTTGTACCACTTCTGGAGTCGCTCGCATCGACAACAGGGTTAACAACGCAATGATAAGATTAACTCCAGCGGCAAAAATCATGGTTTTTTTAAGGCCAAAATATCCGATGAGAAAAAATCCTGAGATAAAAGTCCCGACGCAAGCTCCGGCAATATTAATAGCGTAAAGTCTGCCGACGCTTACTCCAGCCGAAACACTAGGTTTGGCACTTTGAACCACAATCGGAAGAGACGTGCCCATCAAAGTAATCGGAACAATCAAGAGCGCGAGATAAACCCCAAAGTCGATCGTCAAACTGGTCGTGCTGAGATTCACACTGCCGAGTTGCGCTGAAAAAATCGCCGCTTGTCTGAGAAGCGAGTCGCTAAAGACCGCAAAGCAGGCAATCGCCATTTCGGCGTAGATAAAAAATGCCAAAGGCCTTCGCATCCTATGAGAGATTTGGGAGCCTAAAATTCCGCCAAGTCCGAGTCCAAGCATAAAAATTGAGACAATAATGACCGTAGAGAAGTAATCGATTCCGACGACTTGGCCCAAAATCCGTTGCCAGGCAATCTGCAATGTGAGGCAGCTAAAGCCCGAAGAGAAAAAAAGCAGTTTAAGTAATGATTCTCGATTAAGAGACAATTTCATGAGGCCCCAAATGTATAGAATTTGCAGAATTTGACATTGATCGGGGACCAAAACAAGCAACTTTTCCGTCAGTGAAAATGGCCGATTTGTGAGTTTTTGTTGCCCACCAAAGAAGAATGTGGTCCATTGGCGATGGCTTAAGGCATTAGCAGCCAGTTTTGCGTTGCTCAAGCCCGTAAGCTGTTTTAAATACGACAGATTAGTTCTTTTAAATTCTAAGTGGAGGAGTGGGTGAG
>JAYUEB010000584.1:0-32425 GCA_043739525.1 Bdellovibrionales bacterium | reverse complement strand
GCGATTATTCTCCAAGTTATCCAAACCAAATTTTTGCTTGGTTTTCACATCAAGATCGTGAGGTGCACTACTGTATCGAGCGAAGTAAAAATTTTGGCGCGACACAATCAGAAATCGAATCAGCTATCCAATTTGCCATCGGCAAATGGAGTGATCTCGTAACAAACGGTCCACCAAAAGGAACTTGGGAAGAACGGGCACATCTTGCGCTTAATTATAAAAAAGATGAAGCATGCTCGAACTCAACAGATCTCACTTTTTATTTCGGAGTTGAAAATCAAGAAATCTTAGACGCTAAGAAAAATTACAATCAGCCAGTTGGTATGGCGGTTCAAACAAATATCGAAAATGATCCTAGCTGGACAAGCGGATTTATTTATCTTTCACCAGATAACTCAGTTCATACAGGCCATCCAAATTGGTCACTCAGATATGAATTGAAGGCGATTCTTCTACACGAGCTCGGTCACGTATTTGGTGCAAACCACACAGATGGTACAATCATGACTCCGACACTGGCCTTCGACATCGACTATCCACGCCTTGGATTAGAAGAAAGCCTACACCCTGATCCTCACATGCTAGAAAATCTTGAAGCCTTTTATTCAAAAATTAATAGCAGACTTCTGATTGATGCAGATAATATGAAATTTGATGAAATCGGAAACTTAGGAAATGGCGAGGATGTCCAAGGGAATTTTCCGGCGCCGACACAATCCCAAGAAAAAGTTTTTCAACAATTAGTAGGCCGTTTTCCAAAAGGTAAAATCAAGGCTCGATTTATCTATGAGGGTTACATCAGGTTTGATTATTCGAAAGAACAATTTGCGATCTTAGAAGTTTCAGACTCTGTTGGAAAATACGACATTAGAATCAAGGTCAACTCTTCACCTGATCAAAACCCAATGCTTTGGGAGAATGGTGGGTTATGCTATCATACAGGCTCTGAATATCGCGGTTCTGGAGATTTCTATATCATCGCAGATTGCAGTGGAATTCGAAGAACCGAATTAGTTGGACTATTGACGACTAAACCTGGAAAGAAAATCGAAGTTCAATTGCAGATCAATTTTAACTTCCGAATGGCGGATGGTCCGATTCGTATTAACGAGACGAAGTCTGGAGTTCTCAGAACTCTGTTCAGATCGAAGCCCTAGAATTTACTGTTTTGTTTTTACAGGCAGCCGTCAATTATCGGCTGTCAGCCCTTGAAAACTTGATGCTCTGAATTGCGAAATGCTACGAGGTACTTCCGGTTGACACACGATTACGTCCACCGCGTTTAGCCATGTACATCGCACTATCGGCTTTTGCAAAGAGGTCTTCCCACGCAGTCATTTGTGGCTCTTTTGTCGCAACACCAACAGAGATCGTAATTGGAAGCTTGATGCCTTCGTAGATAAAAGCATGATTCTCGATGGTCGCTCTTAAACGTTCACCGATTTCAGTCGCTTGTTGAAGATTGCTTCCAAATAACAAAACAACGAACTCTTCTCCGCCGTATCTTGCCAAAATATCATCGAGACGAATCAATTTGGTCTGTACGGTACTCGCAAGTTCTTTTAAAACAAAGTCGCCTGCGGTGTGAAGATATTTGTCATTGATACTCTTGAAATGATCGATATCAAAAACAGCGATGCTTAAGGGAACTTTTAAGAGCTTTGCTCTCTTGAAAGACTCAAGACCTTTTAGGTTCAAGGCACCCTTATTATAAATTCCTGTTAATGGATCTTTTTCGCTTCTGTTTTGAAGTTGCTCGATTGCCGCTGCTTCAAAGCTTCCGCTCTCTAGAAATTTAAATAAAACGTTCCCAGTCTTTACCTGATCATTATTTTTTAATTTTATTGGGAGCAAAGATTGAATCGTATCGTCGTTCACTTCTGTGCGATTTGTCGATTCCAGATCAAGAAGATAAACATCGCCATTTGAAACGGTGATTTTTGCGTGCGATTTACTAACACTCTTATCGTCGACAAAAATTGTTGAGGTCATCGAGCGGCCAATAATGATGTCGGCCTGATCAAGAGGCCATCTTTTTCCGACGTAGCCTGCGGGACCTTCTAGCATCACCAGACTTGCAGGAGATTTTGCAAATTTGTCTCGCTTTTCATTGAAAGTCTTATTATTGACGAGCCTTGTTTTTTCTTCGGCGGTAGTGGTTTCTTCGATGATATTTTCGGTTATTTCTTCCGACGAATCATCCGCCAAATCCACTATCTCTTTTTTCTTTGCACCCATATAAACATTGTAAGGTACTTACTTAGCTTAAAACAAGAAACTCGGAGTACAGTCCTGCCAGATATTTTTAACGTTTCAATTACCTAGCATTCGGACCAGCTAAAAGCTTTTTGGTAGCCACTTTGCCCGCTTCGACACCCGGCTGATCATAAGCATTGATGTTCATGACCTCGCCCAAAGTACCAATGACGTACTGGAACAGCATAAAAAGCGCACCTAGGCTAGCCTCATCCAGCTTTTCGGCCTGACATGTGACCGACTGAACTTGTGCCTCAGCAAGTGAAACACGCATGGCTTCAGCCTGAGCCGCGAAAAGCTGACCCATCGTTTTTTGGTTCATACTCTCCTGTCCACCATGAAAAAGACTCTTCTGAATCTTAGGACCTGAATTTTCACTTTCAGAGACACGAAAAAAGTAAATAAATTTATCTCTCTCGCCTTCCATCACTTGTTGCAAAATTGAATGTTGATCCGTTGAACCTTTGCAGGGAAGCGGTGTACTTGCGCGTGGAGCTTTTTGCTTCAAGCGATTATTTGATTTAGCTAAAGATTCAGCCCACAGTTGTTGCAACCAAAATCCAAAACTAAGGAGACGATCACAATAACTCCAAAAGAGTGTGATCCACTCTCCTCGCTCAAAACTCATGAGAGCTTGAGCTGAAAGTTCTGTGATGAGTTGATCTTGTTTTTTCGCCCAGTTCGCACCTTCACTGAATTTACGAATATCAAGGCCCGCAACTGCCGCAGGCAATAGACCCACAGGAGTGAGAACGGAAAATCTTCCGCCTACGTTTTTTGGGATTTCAAGCATCGGAACATTTTCTTGTTTTGCCCAATCGGTCAGAGGATTTTTTTCAAATTCTGAAATCACGGTCGAAACTTTGGAAAGACCTGGAAGAGATCTCTTCAACAGAGCTTGATCGACAAACTCAGCTTGTGTGAGAGTTTCAATTGTCTGTCCACTTTTTGAAATTATCAGAAAATGGCATTCCTTAAGATCAAGTGCATCTAGTGATTTAAAAAAACTGAAGCTATCAACATTGTCTAAAATGTGAATCGCAGTCTTGGTATCGAGAGCATCTAATATAGCTCTTGTGCCGAGAGCACTTCCGCCAATTCCAAGAATAACGACTTCTTTTGAAGACTTCTTAATTTCAGCAGCTCGAGACTCAATTTTCTCAAGTCCAAAGGGTAACTGCATGAAACCTAGGTCTTCACGAAGGCGTAAAGCGGCAAGAGCTGCCTCTGATTTTTTTAAAATTTGTGGATCTGTTTTAAGAGTCGCGAAATGATGTTTAAGCATGAGGCCGTAGTTAACATTTAGACTCACACTCGTCAATTAAATGGCGACGTCCTCTTCGATTCGATGATAGCCGCGCCATTCTTTCAGGCGACCGCGGGGCTTTTCACCATTTTCTGGGTACTCGATGAGCACGTAGGTCAGTTTTGTGATCTTACCCAATGAAGGAATATCAAGAGAGGTAATATCGGTCCACGTACCGGTATTAAAATATTCTTTACCGGCCCATTGGCGATACTGATAAACGTGAGTATGACCAAAAATCACGATGTGAACTCTTTCATCGTTTAAAATGCGTCTAGCCGATTCGCTCAAATCTGGAAACACCGCACTCTCGAGTAACACCTGTAAAATCCGCTTGAGCGGAAACTGACGTCTTGGATCTTTCACCAAAGACGACTGTAAAAAATAACCAAGAAGGCTGAACATCGCTTTGATCGTAAAAAAGGTCTCGTTGTAAAAACCCCAACGAATCATCGCCTGAAAAGGTCTTACTTTATCAATGTGTGGATGAGCTTTTTTTATTTTCAAAACGAAGTCGACGAAAAAGTGTGATCCAAAAGGTAAATTGAGAATGGGTTCCGGTAAATTTTTCTTAAGAAAAAATCTCTTAGGATCAATTCGATTTGCGGCTTCATGCATGTGACCGTGTTCAATGTGAACTCCATCAAAAAAGTACACGATGTTTTTAAATCGAACAGGCTTACCAATCACTTCATTCAAATAAGCACGTGTTGCGGGCCAAAGCATGCACTGGTCATGGTTTCCGACAACATACGCAATGGAGTTTTTATCTTGGCTCGCAAAATTTTTAAGGGCTGCAAAAACCTCCGGATGGCCTTTGACAATGTTTTTGAGCTTTTCGAGAGAAACACTCTCGGTAATGACCGTGAGGTGATGACCACGATAATCAACTTGTAAAAAATTGAGAAAATCGCCATTGATGATGAGCTCGACTTCATAATCGCGAAATTCGCCGCTTGTATAGTAGTGAATAAACTCGGCGAGCTTATCTCCGAAAAAAAACTCCTCGAGTGAATTGGTAATGCCGCCACCGATGGTACGACCCAAGCCTAAATGAAGATCGCTTATCACGAGCTTAATTTTTTTAGGCTTAATCTGAGGTGTGGTAGTTTCTTCCATTTTAAATTTATTTTAGCTCGCTAGATAAACAATGTTTCGACTCTTATGTTTGCCCTTGTACATCGCATCGTCCGCCATCTGGAGAAGTTCCGCGGTGGTTTTAGCATGCTCTGGATAAGTCGCAATTCCGATGCTGACAGTTACCTTAACTTGAGAGTCGCCAACTTCAAAGACCGAACTTTCAGTTTTTTTGCGCAAGCGCTCTGCTACAATCGTCGCCTCTTTTGATGCGGCATCCGAGAGTACGATGACGTACTCATCTCCACCGTAGCGAAACGCAAAGTCCGTACCGCGAATGCTCTCTTTAATCAGTTTCGAAATTTGGACTAAAACATTCGATCCAACTAAATGGCCCTTTGTATCATTCACGAGTTTAAAAAAATCGACATCCAAAAATAGAACGGAAAAGTGATGTCCATGTCTGACTGCTCGTTGCATTTCTTGCTCTAAAATAATTGGCAGATATCGTTGATTATAGAGCTCAGTTAAATCGTCTCGAAACGTCATATGTTCGATTTGCTGATAAGCATAGGATTGTTCAAGATGATGTAAAAAGCATTTATAATAATCTGTGAACTCCGAGGTTTCATCCACAGCTTGCCAGTTCTCAGGATCTATCATCACAACATGACCAAGCTGAGTGCCGTGAATAGAGAGCGGAGCAATGACCGTCCCCTGCTCAAGCTTTTGAACATTGGCGAGTGCGTGTTCGACCTCAACGATATCCCACTTTTCAAAAAGTCTAAAAACATCTTCATGGTTAAATTCGAGATTTGAAAGCCAATTCGGTGCGAGCTCGATATCTTTTGCTTGTACTTCGGGATGCTTTTCACGAATGCGAGAATATCGTCGCAATTCGTCTTTGAGGGCGCCTGGCTGAAACCACAAAAGCGATTTAACGCCGTATTCTTTTTTAAATAATTCAAATCCGATATCTACTACTTCGTGAAGTCTCTTGCGACGTAGTGAGCTTGAAAAAATTTCGATTTGTTCAATTCGATAACGAATATCGAAGAGCTCACGATCCTTTTTACAAAAATAAATCATATTCTGAATTTTTCGTAAAAACTCGAATTGCGAAATATTTGGATTTGCCCAATCGTGATGTGGAGTCCTGAGCCATTTCTTAGGATTGAACACGGCTTCCTCAACTACATGGACGATCGGAATCGGAAACTCGCCCTCAACAAGACCCATGAGAGAAGCTCCAAACTGATTGACTGAATTAGAAATTTGCAAAACCAGGCTAAAGCGATTTTGTAAAATGAAGTTCGAATTCAAATCTAAATTCTTCGAATCAAAATGAGTTTCGATCTCGTAGCCAAAAGAAGTCAGCCAAGACTTAAGTCTTTGACTTACATAAGATTGGTTTTCTAATACAAGGATCTTTTCTTTGTTCATTTTCTCATTCTTTTTTTTCGCAAATTGAGACAGTTCACATCGGCTGTGACCACAGTCTCTCTTCGGCTATTTAGTCCACTTTTTTAAGTGGTGATTTTGTTTCCTCATCGCCTTCCAAAATTGTCATAGCCATGCGCAAAGCCTTTACCACACGGCGAATTGTCTCTTGTTTATCTTTATGTTGACCATACAACTCTTGAGTTCTTTCTTTTGAGAAATTCACTTCTGTGTTGAGCAGATCAACCTGGCGTTTCAAATCCAAAATCATTTTGTCTTTGCCACTCAAAATGTCCTGATTTTCAACTTTTAAAATCTCAAGACGATGTTCGAGTTCACGTTCACGACGTCTAATTGTATCAAATTGGGAATTTAATCTTTGATCTAATTGGTCAATTTTCTGACGACGGACTTCGAGTTCTTTGTCCTTACTCTGATTCTGTGCCTTTAATACTTTTTTCTCTTCTTCAAAGATCACAGCCGACTCTTGAATTTTATTTTCAAAAGCTTCGGATTGTGACAAGAGCTCGTCCGCACGACGTCTTAAAATATCTCCGGCAGATGAAAGCTGAGAGTTTTCTTGTCTTAATTTCTCAAGCTCTTCTTCAAGAGATGTAATTCGAATTTGTGCAATTCGCAAATTTTCAGATTGCTTAAGTACAGCCTCTGCTGGCGAAGATATTCCAATTTGTGCTTCAGGCTTGTATTGATGTCCCGAGTTTGACCCCTGCCCTCCGCTCGCAACTCGACTTTCGGTTTCGTAGGTTCGAGTTTTCGGCTTCGGGGTGAGTCTAACCGTCGACTCATTCGAATTCACAGGCGACAGAGCTTGCGGTGGTTTTAAATCTTTTGCCTGAAAGTCCATCGGTGCACGGGATTGCGGAGGAGAACTCAGCTTGACTGTCTTATCCGATTGAGGATTTTCAGGCGTCTTAGCGACAACCGGTGGCGCAGGAGGTGGATTTGGCTTACCAAAAGTTTGCAAGGAAAGCGGCTGAGACAACGGAGCGTCTGGATCTTCAGCATTCAAGTCAAAATCAATCTTGAGCATGCTATCTTCATCCGCAAACTTACTCTGCCTTTTCACCTCGGGAGCAGGCTCATCTGGATCTTCAAAATTCAAATCAAGTTCGGCTTCTTTTTCAGGAGCGGAAGGTTTAGCAGAAGTCGGCTTAGGCGCAAGTGAATCGCCCTTTTTGTATGGCTGAGAGAGGCGAAAGATTTCTGTTTCGCTCATAGACGCATCTTCCTGCTGGATCACGTCCAACAAGAGATCTTTAATCTCTGATGCTTTTTGACTAGGAGCCGGTTTGCTACTTTTTGACATCCATTTCGCCGCAACACATCTTCAAAAATCTGTGCTGAGCTCATTCCTTTCACTTGTTAAAAGTGAGATCCACCTAGCTCATATATCGGAAATTCTTTGAAATTTATGAATATGCAAGAGCGATAAATGTGCAATTTGTTAAAAAGCCCATAGGCCTTGGTCTAGGTAATTAGGAGATAACTCGCCTACAAAGCGATGAAGCTGGTCAGGGGCTCGACCGAAGTCGAGCCAAATAGAATCTGAGGTCGTTTAGCTAATAATACTTTGGTATTGGTTTTGGCGTCTCTCGACATCAGCCCAAGTCAGGTCCACAAGAGCACCGAGACCTAATTTTTGAACTGTAAAGCTTGCCATGAGGCAACCCTGTACACAAGCCTGCTTCAAAGTGTCGATGTCCACTTTTTGATTTTTCTTAGACAAAAATCCAAAAAACGCTCCGGCGAAAGTATCACCTGCACCTGTTGGATCGACAACATCTGCAATCGGAAACGCAGGTAAAATATGAATCGCATCTTTTGTGCTGAGAACAAATCCGTATTCACCGCGTTTGATGACCACTGCTTTCGGACCCATTTTTAAAATTTCAGCAGCGGCTGCAATTGCGTTTGATTTGTGAGTCAAAAGCTTTGATTCTCCCTCGTTAATCAGAAGGACATCGACTCGAGCCAAAACTTTTTTGAGCGCTTCTGGCTTTGATTTAATCCAAAAATTCATGGTATCGCTGCCGACAAATTTTGGATTTTCAATTTGATCTAAAACTTTTAATTGAAGTTCAGGATCAATATTCGCCAAGAAAACGAAAGGGGTTTTTTTATATTTTGCAGGTAATTCAGGATTAAAATGTTCGAAGACATTCAGCTCAGTCGCAAGCGTAATCGCTTCGTTCATATCATCTTTGTAAGTACCAGCCCAATGAAAAGTCAGACCTGTTTTTTTCTGAAGGCCCATCGTGCAAACAGCGCGATCTTGTAAAAGTTTGAGATCCCCATCATGATAGTCTTCGCCAACAACTCCCACCACGCGAACTTTTGAGTACATAGAAGCAGCGAGAGAGAAATAATTCGCAGAACCACCTAAGGTGCGCTCAGTGCGGCTTTGCGGCGTTGAGATCGAATCGTAAGCAAGACTTCCGACGACTAGAATTTCTGAAGGCGATGATTCTGACATTTGGAATCTCCGGTTGAACTTTTGGAGTACGTTGAAAACTACATCAAACGCAGGCATTTTGACAAATAAGTTTTTCAAAATGTGCGGCGTCTTCAACGAATTATACCCGAAGAGAGCTATGGGCTTGCCTATGGATGTCGTCTTGACCAATTTTAAAGGTCTCAGGGCGGCCTTCGTAGACTGAGGTGAGCTGTCCGCAAGCAGCGTAGATATCACGACCCATAGTTTTTCTTAAAAGAACATGGGCTCCAAGGCGTATGAGCTCAGCTTGAAATCTCAAAACGCTCTCGCGCTCAGGTCTCTGAAAGTCCGAACCCGGGTGCTCATTAAATGGAATAATATTAATTTTACAAGGGATTCCGCGAGTCAAACGGTGAACTTCGCGAGCATTCTCAAGTGAATCTGTCACGCCTTTCAGCAAGACATATTCAAACGTGACCTTATCACCTGTCTCTGAGCAATGCTCTTTACAGGCTGCAAGAAGCTCACTTAGAGGATACTTTTTATTGATTGGCATCACATAATCGCGAATTTCTTCATTCGGAGCATTCAAGCTCACAGCAAGCCTTACACCGGCTTGGGTAATGAGTGGCATGAGCGGTACTAAGCCTGATGTTGATACCGTGATTTTCTTTTTCGAGAGGTTAACACCCCACTCGTTTGTCAAAATATCAATGGAACCAAACACCGCTTCAGGATTATCGAGCGGTTCGCCCATTCCCATAAAAACGATGTTGCTGATACGTTTAGCTTCGGCTTGTAGGCTGTCATGAACGTGCATGAATTGCCCAACAATCTCGGAAGTAGAAAGTCTTCGTTTGAGTTTTTGCTTGCCGGTAAAACAAAACTTACAGGCCATATTGCATCCGACTTCAGAGGACACACAAAGCGTCAGTCGATCTTCACCTGAAGGGATTAAGACCGTTTCAATGGTATTTCCCTGGCCGATGTCGAAGAGATATTTTCGAGTACCATCAAGGCTTTTGAGTTCGCTTACTTTTTTTGGAAGAGCAAAATGAAATACGCCTTCAAGTTCTTCGCGAAAGTCTTTTGAGAGATTCGACATCTCAGCAAAACTACTCACGCGCTTTTCATAAACCCAACGAAAAATTTGTTGAGCACGAAACTTTTCTTTACCTTTACCTGCAATCAAACTCTGAATTTGAGCAAGTGTGAGGTCGTAGAAGTTATGTTGTGCGTTTTCGATTTCAGGCATGCAGTCAAATAGCACGATTAGACTTAAAAAACCATGAATTCAGAGGAGCTTAGATTTCTTTCAAATCTTGATTAAAAGCCCTGCACCAGATCGAGGACCTCAGCCCTCGAACAGGGAACGCAACCGACCTTAGCGACCACGATACCAGCAGCTAAGTTCGCTAAAGCGCAGGCATTTTCAAGGCTAAAGCCGGCCCCCCAAGCGAGAGCTATCGCAGCGATGACTGTGTCTCCAGCGCCAGTCACATCTGCAACTTGCTTTGCAAAAGTCGGCATTTCGGTGACTTGGCTGTTTTGAAACAGGCTCATTCCCTCTTTTCCACGAGTGATCACCATATTGGTGCTCCCGATAGACTTCATGAGTTCAAAGCCGATTTTGGTGATTTCGTCTTTATCAGGTCTCAAGCTATCAACGACAAAGTGAGAAAGGGCGACGGACTCTTCATAATTTGGAGTCATCAGATCGACACCCGCATAGTAATCAATCGGTGTTAATCGGTTCGGATCCGCTAAGACTTTCTTGTTTTTTTGGTGAGCGAGATTCACAATTTTTGAAATGAGACTTTTGGACAAAACACCTTTTGCATAATCTTGAACGATCACAGCAACGCATGAATCAATTTGCTCGCCGAGCTTTTTAAATAGAAGCCTCTCGGTTTCTTCATTTAAAAATTGTTTGCGTTCATAATCGACGCGAACGACATGATGATTTTGAACCATGATACGTGTTTTGCGAGTGGTCGGACGATCAGGACTTGTTATGAGTCCTTCTGTTGAAACATCTGCGTTCTTTAGAAGTTGACGCAAATCCTCTGCCGCTGAATCACTGCCAACAATGCTGAGTAAATATGGCACGCCACCAAGACTTGAAATATTTTGAGCGACATTGGCTGCGAGACCCAAGCGAAATTCTTGGCTCTCAACTTCAACAACCGGAACCGGAGCCTCTGGACTAATACGACGTACAGAACCGAATACGTATTCATCAAGTCCAATATCACCGATGATAATGACCTTTTTTTGATCGAGCTTGTTTATATTTTGACGAACGTAATTCGCGTAGTCTTTATAGGTATTAGTCATGACAAACCTTTTTTTGCTTCTGGATTTTCGAGCTGCGCCACCAAAGCTTTATACTTCGCCCGTTGGGATTGCAAGTCTTGCGTCAGCTTCGCAATTTCAACTTGCATGACCTCATTCTGATTGCGGATATCAATTAACTTTCTTTCTTGTTGAAGATTTTTTTCAGCAAGCTCTGGAAGCTTGAGGTTTTCCGCTATGAGTGGCCTCAGGCTGATAATTCGTTTTTTGTAAAATTCAATTTCTTTTTGAAGAGCACGTTCAGCCTGAATAAGACTTCTCAGTTCGTCATAAACTTCTTTAAAGCGAACTTCGAGTTTGGGCCAATTTTTAAGTCGGGCTTGTTTATAGAACTCTCCAAACGCAAGACCAGTCAAAGAATGGACCTCACTGAGGGATTTGATTTCTTGATCAACCCTTAGCTCAACCCCTGCCTCATGAAGCTTGATTTCAAGTTCAGCAGGTAGGTCTACTTTTGAAACCAAAACAACGCGCTCTCCCCTTTTACCGAGCACCTTCTGCAGAGCCACCAGTTGCAAAAAAATCTCATCTAGTGCGCTTAGGTTTTGCGCAATATCGATTTCAAATTTGATGACGCGACGTTTTAAGGCGGTTTCAACTGCTTGCATAAAAGAGGACTTCACATCTTGGGGGCCATCCAGGCTCATGAAAATGGAGTCGTTGTTTTTAAGTTGAACTGAAAATGCCAAAGCTCCGTCCTCTATGAGATTAAGGCGTTGTATCCATAGTAATTCCATTTGAATTCAACTTGCAAAGCAAAATGCAAAGCTGAATAATATGACCCAAATCTTAATTCATAAGGAATAGGTCATGGAATATACAGATAACGTACTTTTTAGAAATACCATTACAGGACTTGAGACCGCAGCCAATGTCATCAATTGCGATCCAAACGTTCTCGAAAGAATCAAGCGTCCGCGCAAATCAATCGTCGTCAGTATCCCTGTTCGAATGGACGACTACAAAGTAAAAGTATTTACAGGCTATCGCGTACAGCATAGTTCGACTCTTGGTCCTTACAAAGGTGGTATTCGTTACCATGAGGGCGTTGACATCGGTGAAGTTGCAGCCTTGGCAACTCTCATGACTTTTAAATGTTCGCTTCTCACCCTCCCACTTGGTGGAGCAAAAGGCGGAGTCAAAGTCGATCCAACACTTTTATCACGAACTGAAAAACAAAATCTTACTCGCAGATTTACAAGCGAACTCGGAAACGCCATCGGACCCAATATTGATATTCCAGCTCCTGACATGGGAACGGATGCGCAAACAATGGCGTGGATGATGGATACTTATTCTCAAGAAGTTGGCTTCGCTCAACCTGGGGTTGTCACTGGCAAGCCAATTGAAATCGGCGGATCTTACGGCCGAACAGGCGCGACTGGTTTAGGTGTTGTATTCTCTGCTGAAAAAGCCTGTGAAAAATTGGGAATGAAATTCGCAAACTCAACGATGGTTGTACAAGGTTTTGGTAACGTGGGTATGCACGCAGCAATGTACGCTCATGAACGCGGTTGCAAAGTTCTTGCTGTGAATGATGTTCACGCCGGAATTTACGATTCTAAAGGCTTGAACATTCCTGATGTCATTAAGTACATGACTGAAACAAAATCTCTTCGCGGTTATCCGAAAGCAGAGCCCATCACGAACGAACAAATTCTCGGCATTGAATGTGATATCTTAGCTCCTTGTGCTTTAGATGGAGTTATTACGGTTGCGAACGCAGGTAAAATCAAAACAAAAATTGTCGTTGAAGGTGCAAACGGTCCATGCACAATGGATGGCGCAAAAATGTTGGTCGACAAAGGTATCGTTGTCGTTCCGGATATTTTGGCAAATGGTGGCGGTGTGATCGTCAGTTACTTCGAATGGGTTCAGGGTTTGCAATGGTTCTTCTGGAATGAAGATGAAGTAAACAACAAAATGAAACAAATCATCACGGCCGCTTTTGATAAAGTTTGGGAAATGAAAATCGAAAAGAAAATCGACATGCGAACAGCTGCGATGGCACAAGCTATCCGACGTCTTGAAAAAGCGATGCTCCTTCGCGGACTTTATCCGAGATGATTTCAAAAATATGAATTCAAAAATAAGTGGGCCTTGGCTTTGGCTTTCGCCAAAGATGGCCCACGATCTTGGGCCGCTAGGCCTCAAAATTTGGTCACAGTTTTTATCTGAAAAAAATTTGAATTGGCGTGAACGAAATTGGCGCGGACTTCACTTTCGTAATCCATTGGGAATTGCAGGCGGAGTCGACAAAACAGGTGATTCACTGGTTGCCTGGAATAAATTTGGCAGTGGATTTTTAGAACTCGGCACTGTCACTCCACTTAAGCAATCACCTAACCCCGGTCTCATCATGGATCGCGACCTCACTGATTTTTCGGTTTGGAATAAGATGGGATTTCCGGGCCCAGGGGCCGATGCGGTTGTTCAAAAGTTAAAAGCACTCGGATCCGATTTGCCACGACCGCTTTTTATCAACATCGGAAAAAATCGTGCGACCCCAAACGAACAAGCTTTTCAGGATTACGTGACTTGTTTTGAAAAATTGCATCCTTTTGCCGATGCTTTTGTCGTTAATATTTCGAGCCCTAATACTTCTGGCCTACGTGACTTAGCGGATCGTCATTTTTTAGAAAATTTGCTCGCTGAAATTTCAAAAGCACAATTCAAAGCAAAGACTAAAAAACCAATTTTACTTAAACTAAGTCCCGACATGACGGAAGCCGAGAGCTTGGATATGCTAGATCGTTCCGCGGCATCGCAAATTGACGGTTGGATTCTGACCAATACAACTCTCTCGCGCGGGCCCAATTCAAAATTTCAAAAAGAGGGCGGCGTCTCTGGCTCACCGCTCGCAGAATTGTCGAAAATCAAGTTGCAGCAGGCAGTCAAATTTTTAGGAAATTCAAAACAAGACCGGCTGCTCATCTCTGTCGGAGGCGTTATGACTCCCGAGGATGTTCTCGAGCGCCTCGAGATTGGAGCTGACCTTGTGCAAGTCTATGCTGCTTTGATTTTTCGAGGTCCACTATTTTTTAGAGAGACTGCAAAATACTTTGATAAAAAGCCGCCTCAGAACTAAGCTGTTTCACTATGGCATTGAAACGTCCGGTATGGATTCCCGTTGTAACGGGACTTATTCGAAAAGGTGACAAAGTTCTTGTCGGCCAGAGACCAGTCGGACATTCTTTGGCTGGGCAATGGGAATTTCCTGGCGGAAAAATTGAGAAGGGTGAAACCCCTGAACAAGCTTTGGCCCGTGAATTAAGCGAGGAACTCGCGATTGACGCCGAGATCGGCACTCTCAAAATTGCGAGTACCCATTCTTATGGCGACACCGGAATCTTAATTTTATTTTTTGAGGTCTTATTTTGGAAAGGCGAACCGAAGACTGTGCATCACATGGAACTCAAGTGGATTCATCCACGAGAGCTTTCAAGTTTGCAAATTCCAGACGCCAACAAAAAGATTCTCGATCGTTTGACCTCTGTTTTGACTTCGTGATCGAAAAGAGTCTTTTATGGCCAAAATAGTTGTCTTTAGTGACGCTACCATTGATGGCTTATCCCGTACTTATTTTTCAAAACAAATCGTCAACTTTGCAGCCGAAACTGCCAACGAGATTTATTTTATTACTCATGATGACGGCGAGTCCGAACTCTCTGGCTACCATTCCAAGGTTCAAATCATGAGAGCCTTTCGAAAATGGAATATCCTCGAGGCCGCAAAACTTTTACCTATCCTCTTTCAGATTAAAGCCGACATTTTTCATTTTGTTCAGCCACAGAAAAAAATGGGCCTAGGCCACGCTTTTCCGATCCTAGCTGCGTTTGCAAAAACTTCGAATACACAAAATATTTTTAGTCTCTTTGATTTTGATCCTAAACTCAGTCGCGGGCTTGAAACGATGATTTTAGCCTCCCAATATGTCAGTGTCATTGATCCTTCGCAGGCGGCTCCGCTTAAAAAGCGTTTTCAAAGCCTTTCAATTGAGTGTCTTCCAGCAAGGGCCTATCAAGACTTATCCGCTCAAACAAACTTTGAAGTCACGTATACCGAAAAATACATTTTTTTACCTGAGAACTTTCATCTTTATGATCAGTCGCAGTCACTCATTTCAATTTTGGTTGATCTCATGCAAAAAGACTCGAGTCTGAATCTCGTCTGCTCAGGCAGTCAGCTTGATTTTGACCTCAAGACTCGAAGACAAATTCTTCAAGCACTTGATCCGGTGGCATCTCGAGTGAAATGGACTGGACCTCTCAACCAAAAAAAGAAATTGTCTTACTTGAGATCCGCCCAACTGACATTACTATCTGGACTGCGCTTTTCGCCCCACTTGATACATGAAAATCTTGGACTCATTTTGGCCGCTCAAACGGCGACTGTGATGAGCCATCGGCAGGTACAGGCTAGCCAAATTCCAATCCAAAACAATGTTCATGCGAAGGTGATTGAGGACTCACAGATTGGACCAGCCATTTCGGAGCTTTTAAATTCCGAATCCACTCGCGAACTGCTGCGTAATAATCTAGCACAGCTAAAGTTGATCCACTCCGAAGACGAACTCGGAAACCAGTTGAGTCGGATGTACGCCAAACTTCTTTCGTAAGCGACTTGCGAGTCTTGATTTCAGAAGTTAACCTAAATTATGGCTGCGAAGGATTTTTTACCTGAAAAATTAAATGTCTGTCTTGTCTCAAGACAATTTCACGTACCGAAACGTTCGTCTGAGCATAATTTTTTCTGGTTGATCGCGCGAGGACTCGTTCAACGCGGGCACAGTGTTAAAGTCTTGGCCTATCAAAATCCGAGTTCCACTCAACTCATTGAAAAAGACGGCGTACAAATTTTTTATTTGGGCGAAGGCAGATCTTCAAAGCGACGTTTATCTTTTTCAGATCTTATTAAAGAAAAATTTTTGGAGCTACATAAGCAAACGCCCTTTCATGTTTTACATAGCATTGATCCGGCCGCGTACAAAATCAGTAAATTTAAAGATGAATACAAAATCTCTGTCGTCTACGACGTCGAAGCAACTCAGATGTCACAACTTTTTGCCATACAAGGCATGGCACAAGAGACACTCGGCAGCCTGCTGAGCACGACCTTTGCTGTTGCCTATAAGTTTTTGCGCACCTACTTAGGCTCAGATCGCAAGCTTCTCCAAAGTGCAGACGGCGTTTTTGTCACGAGTCCACAACAAAGAATTATGCTTGAAAGATATTATCTTTATCCTGATGCTCGCATTCACACCGTACCTTACGGAATTGAAGTCGGAGATTTAAGTCCGCGCGAAAAATCAGACGAGCTTCGAAAGCAGTTATCTATTCCAGAGAACGCAAAGACGATTGTCACGATCTCTGAAATGAACGAAGTAAACGAAATCAGAAATTTGTTTTACTCCTTTGAAAAACTGGTCATCAAGAAACCAAATTCACGGCTTATTGTTCTCGGAAACGGCCCTAAATTTTTTGATATCGAACGCATCATGCTCAACCTAGCTCTTGGCAGTAAGGTGATTTTAGCCGGTGCGATTCATAGTAGTGATATTCCAGATTACATTGCTTTGGCAGACGTCTACGTCAATACCAGTGCTCGAACAACAGGTTTTGAGCCGGGCTTAATTGAGGCAATGTCTCAAAAGAAAGTGATTATCGGATCTGAAGTGAGCCCAATGTCGAGTATCGTTGAGAAATCTGTGGATGGTTTTTTGATTCGACCTGCTGATGTAAAAGAATTGAGTCACTTGCTTTTAGACATATTCAATGATGATTTGCCGATTCTCGAGATTGGCGAAGCCGCCCGACAGAAAATTTTAAACTTATTTGATATTGAAAAGATGCTCACTGAAAGTATCAATGCCTATTATGAAATTTTATTTAGTACCGGCCGTTATCGCCGCAAAAAGAAGAAGGAATAGATGTCAACTCTCGTAACCCCCAGTGCAAAGTCACATGAACGTGTCACCGGTCGTTGGAATCAGGATATCAAAGCCAAAACCAAACAAGATTGGTCGAGCTATTATGTGAAACAAATCGCCGGCACCCCTCTTCCATGGCTCATCACAGTTTTTTTGTTTCTGACTTTTTTGAGTCCACTCGTTAACGATATCGTTGCTTGGATTTGTGCCTTACTCGCCGCTGTTTACATTTTGGCCGATCATTTTTCGGAAACCCGAGAGTTCAAACTTTTTCCGATTGGTGTTGACGTTGCTATTGGTGTTTTTATCTTGGTTTTGACCCTCAACGCACTTTTTATAGGTCATAGCGGCTTCACGACATTGCTTGGGTTTAAATGGCTACTTCTTCCTTATTTCTTTGCCTATTTACTTGAGTTATTTCCAGGTCTCAATAACATGTTTCAAATTCTGTTTGGCGCTGGCCTACTCGCATCGGCCTATGCTTTCATCCAACATTTTACAGGAGCTGAATGGATTAGCGGGCGCAGTCTCGAATTTGCTCCTCTTAAAGAGTTCTCTTATTTTTGCTCAACGGGGTTTAGTCAATATCCTGAAGTTTTTGCGACTCTCATCGCGATGATCTTACCACTACCAATTTGCTGTTATCTCTCAGCGGAAAAACGAAACTCAAACATTTTGCGAGCGACTTCACTTTTACTCACATTCACGCTTATGCTCGCAATCTTTTGGACTTATCGGCCAGGACTATGGATTGCAAGCTTGGGTGGAGTCCTCATTTGCCTTATCATGCATTCACAACGTCATCTCAAATTCATATTGAGCACGCTTGTCTTCTTGTCCATCGTCGTATTTGTGGCCTATCAATCTCCAGGTCAGTTTTGGCATCAAATTAAAGACCGAGAAAGTTTACGCGCGGCTGTTGAACGCGAACACATCAACGAATTATTTGGCTCATTTGCACAAAGCCCATTTTTCGGCGCTGGTCTTCAAGAGGGACCTGACTTTAATAGAAACTTTTCAGCTCCTGATGCGTCAACAAATGCAAGTATCAAAGAACTTGAAACAAATATTTATTTTGAACTTTTAGCCCACGTCGGAATTCTAGGTACACTTGCTTACTTCGCAATGATTTTGCCTTTTTTATTATTTTCATATCGACTCTTTCAAGAAATTCCTGCTTCGCATTTTTGGCATCGTGTTCTTGCAGGAGCAATTGCAGCTGGCCAAGTGAGTTTTCATTTGTCGGGTCTTTACTGGAGTACGATTTCACACTCGAGTGTCACAAATTTATTTGCATTTTATATGGCGGTTGCAGCCTACCTTCATCACCATTATATGCGGGGTCTTGTGCCAGATGATCATTCGCTTTAATGATTTTTTGTTTTCAAAATGCAAACGTAACAAGTAGAGTTCGTAAAAAAAATAATATGGTCCAGAATTTCTCTGCAATTTTGATTTGAGCATCCATGAATTGACACTTTTCTTGAACTCCTTGAGCCTAATAACAAATCTTTTCAAGGAGGAAAAATGAATTTAAGACTTTTAGTTGCAACTCTTGCTTTGGGATTTGCGGTCAATGCAAATGCGGCAGTACTAGAGTTTCACATTGCGAACGGCACTGCTGGCAATCCATGGAATACAGCAGCGACACCTATTAAAGCAAAAGTGGGAGACACGATTCACTTTATAAATGACGATTCAGTTGTTCATCGTCTACATACTTTTGGCGCACCTTGCGAACACGGCCCTGAAGTTCAAGCGGGTGCCGCTTGGGATTGTGTTACTACGGCTCCGTACAGTTCAACAACTGATGGTCCACTCTACGATCATAACTATGGCGAAGATGCCGCTGTTTATTTTGAAGTTGCGAATTAGTTAGGTGAGTTTTTTGTCGGGGATGAATTTCTCATCCCTGATTTCGGGTATCGGGTATCAGTTTCAGTCTGCGGGCAGCAGTCCTCTGTCCCCTGTTTTTCAGTTGCAGTTTCATATATCGGATTTCAGATTTCAGATTTTACTTTGATTTATTAATATCTTCTTTGAGTTCTTTACCAGCTTTAAAAAACGGACGCTTTTTCTCTTGAACGTTAATCACTTCACCCGTTCTTGGATTTCGTCCTTTGTACGCGCCGTAATCTCGGTTTGCGATTGAGCCAAATCCACGAATTTCAATGCGATCATCTTTCAAAAGAGATTCAACCATTGAATCGAAAATGGTATTGACAACGGTTTCAGCTTTCACTCTGGTGATACCAGCTTTTTCTGAAATGAGATTGATGAGGTCTGCTTTTGTCATTTTAAATTCCTCGATTCCCTTAATTAATCACTGATCTCATAAGTATAGAGACAGGCACCGGGCTTTCCAAATAAATACTTCTGAAATTAGAAAATTATTTAAATATTCACCATTTAAGTGGGTCCAGGCGTCACAATCTTTCAGCAGAAAATGGAACTAATTGATGAAATAGATGCCACGGACTAGGAAAGCTGTCTGGGTTTCTCGTATCCCGGTATTTCCGCTATAATTGATTGAAAAGTAGCGCGATCTGGCAAGGACTTCGGCCGCAAATTTTGAGCTCATTTGAATTTTGGCTCCAACATAAGGTTCAGCTCCGTAACTGAAAATTTGAGCTCCACCAATTTGCGAACCTGTAAACACAGGATAAAGAACTTTACCTCCGACATAAAAAACAAATCTTGGACGAGGCTCATACTGAAGTCGAATATCAAAAAAAGGCGAAATTCGTTGCGAATCTTCATATAGTGACGGAGTCACGTGATTGAGCGCGGTAAACTGAGAGACGTTTCCGCCCATTCCAAAAAGTAAAAATCCTTCTTGAAAGCTTCCTTTATAGAGATCGGTGCCCGCTTCAACTTCGAGATAACTAATGTCGGCACTCGGTCCTGCCGCCTGGCCGTAAAGACCATGGACATAAAGTTTTTTGGTTCCAAATGCGAAATCAAGAAAAGGCGTATAGTTGAAGTTGTAGCTACGCTTTTGAACGACTGAAAACGGATCTGTTGATACACGAATATTCATGAGTTGACCGCCGACTGCGATCCAAGATCTCTCGCCTTCTCGCTCTGTCAACGTACTTTTGACGAGAGCCGAATCATCAATTTTAATTTTAGCGCCCGTTGAAATACTTTGGTCATCTGGAGAATTATAATAAACTGTCGCAACCGAAGACTCTGGCCCGACAACGCTCTTAATCTCGACTTTTGCGATGTCTTTTACTTTACCATTCAGCGGATGATCCACTGACACGTAGTCAAAAACTTTGAAAGTTTGTCCAACGCGAACCGCTTTGCGAGAACCCATATTGATCATGACATTTCCGTTGCCGCCCACTTTCATCACGTGACCTATCATCGGAATCTGCGCAATCAAAAAACCGACGATTTGTTCTGCTGTCGGCTTAAGCAATACTCCATCTGGAAGCGGAATCGGAACTTTCCAGGCGCCCAGTATGTACTTTAGATTTTTAGAGCGTAAATATAAGTAGAGTTCATTCTCTTTCCACTCGCCATTTAATACAGCATCCGATCCGTTAACAGCACCCTTATCGCCAATACGGGTAAAGGACCCACATTTTGCATCCCAATAGCTCTTCATATTGAATTCTTCGACAAGATATCCACAAAAATCTTGGCTGAAAGCTTGCCCGTTCGCTGCGTTTTTAAAATCACCTACGGTAATTCGACTAAAGACCAGCTGCGTTTCTTGTTGAACGGATCTACCTTCATCCAGCAAAATCTCTTTTCCTTTTGAAAAAGCAAAGTCGACATGAACAATCAGGAGGAAACTATAAATCAAGAATTTAAATTTCATTTGAAAAGAATAATGAACTTTAAGCACGTTGACAAGAATCATGCGCCTCTTCACGATATAAAGATGTTTCTTTTTCGTTTTTTCATTTTAGTAGTGCTTACAATTTTGCTAGGAATCTTGACGGGTAACCGTGCCCTCGCAGCCAATCAATTAATTGGTATTGATGATGAGACTATTGTCTATTCAGGTGCCGGATTTAACTATCGACCGCTTTATATATTGAAAGCCGAAGCCTCTATTGCGGTGGCAAAAGTTCTTATCAAGACAAAAGAAGCGAGTTTTTATAAGGTTCTCGTCGTTTACCCCGATGGCCGACGCGCCATCGGCTATATTGCACAAACTGCAAACGTGAGACTTAAAACAGACCGTATGGATGACGATGACTTTGCAAGTTATTCTGAGCTGGGACTCTCTAAAAACTCGATTTCGACTGCAGGTTCTTTCTTTCGCGGCTCCAATTATCTCATTACGATTGGATTACAACGCTATCGCTCACCAGGCTTTTACACCAAATATTATGTCGGCGAATGGATTACCCAAACCAGTGCGGGTCACCATCTAGGTATCGAGCTCGGAAACGATGCTCTGATCTCAAAACAACTCTCAGGTTTTGTCTCTTACGCAGGCGGACTGTTCATACCTTCTGCAAATAACGCTATTTTTGTAGGTAGCAAAACGAACGCACCTAATTATCTCTTGCACGGAGTTGTTGGTCTGAAGTTCAATCAAAGCGGTGGCGTTTCTTTTAGCTTTGGTGGGTCTCAAGCCGTGGTATTTAATCAAAACAATAGCTTCGTGACCTTCGGAGCACAGGTCAGCCTCGAGGTTGGCCTATGAAGAAGCCAATGAAAAAGTTTTTTATCCCGACTGTTTCAATGGCATTTTTATTTCAGGCTTTTTCAGCTTTTGCTGCTAATGAAGTGAATTCAGTCATTCGTGACTACGATGACGGTGAAACCCAAGTCGTTTCTCCATCAGTCGATGTCACGGGTACGGCTTATCATGATCAACTTAAAATTGGAGTGGGCTGGGCTGCCGATATCGTTTCGAGTGCTTCTGTTGATGTTCGATCTTTCGGTTCAAAGGGACAAAAGAGTCGCATTGGCGATCGCCGAGTGGAATACGATGCTAATGCCGAACTCACAATTCCTGACGGAACTTTAAGTGCTGCTTATATTCAGAGTGACGAAAACGACTATCATTCTAAAATTGTCTCTGCCGGTGGATCACGCGAGTTCTTTTCAAAAAATACAGTTCTGGGTTTCACCTTTAGTAATGGTCAAGATACGATTGAAGAATCCGGTGTTCCCACTTTTCACCAAGCGATGAATAACCAAGGTTATTCTATTTCACTAACACAAATTTTGAGTCGCGTAAGCCTAATCAATTTTCTCTACGACTTTCGTGTTGAGAGTGGATACGATGCGAGCCCTTATCGCCGCGCTATTTTTCTTGATAACTCGGGAAACGCGACGACTCAGCCTGAAAATCATCCAATGACTCGCAATCGAAATGCCTTTGCCGTAAAATACAATTGGTTTTCAGAAAGCACGCGGACAGCATTTAGTACAACAGATCGTCTGTACTACGATAGCTGGGGCGTTTTTTCGGAAACTCTAGAAGAGAAAATCAATCATGATTTTAGCAAACATTTTAATATCGCTCTCGTATTCAGATATTATCTTCAACAACAGGCAAGTTTTTATAAACCTTACTACGATTCTTCTGCTCCAGGAGTTTTCTGGACGGGAAACAAAACTCTTGCAAGCTATAGCTCATACCTTGGCGGAATTCGCCCAACGATTAAGTTTACAGACGATTTTTCAATTTATCTTAAATACGAATGGTATACGGACATCTACAAAAACACTGTCGATCCAGGTGATCTGAGCGACGTGAAAAATGGTAAACTCGTTCGTATTGTTGCTAATGTCTATGGTTTAGGAATGAGCGCGAAATTTTAATTACTATGCTTGTTTTTTAAGGAGAGAGAATAAATGAGCTTTTCGAAAAAGTTTTTATCGGTGAGCCTACTCAGTGTAGGTCTTTTAATTAATAGTTCTGCTTTTGCAAAAGTAAAAGTTGGCCAAGTATTTCCAGATTTTACATTGAAAAAATTTGCGGATCCTAATTCAAGCGTTAAATTGAGCTCACTCAAAGGTAAAGTAGTTATCGTTGATTTCTGGGCAAGTTGGTGCGAACCATGCAAAGTTGAGTTGCCTATTCTAAATAAAATAAACAAAAAATTTCAAGGTAAAGGACTCGAGATCATCGGAGTCAACGAAGATAAAGAGCTTGCTGAAGCGAATACCTTCTTAAAAGAGTTTCCGGTTCAGATGACTTTACTTGCCGATGGCCAAAAAGCAGAGGTCTTGAACAAACTTGAAGTTGCAGGCTTACCAGTGACATATGTTTTAGACAAAAAAGGCAAAGTAACGAAAATTCATAAAGGTTTTAAAGATGGCGATATCGACAAGTTTGAAAAAGAGATCATTGCTCTCTTGAAATCTAAATAAAGTCCGATAAGGAAGAGATGAATACTTTTTCTCATTACCATAAAGTTCTCAAGATCTTCGGAATCGCCAGTACGATTTTGATATTAAGTTCTTGTGGTTTACTTGGAAAGCGCGTTCAGCCAAATGATCGCGATATTTTAAGTAAAAGCGGTATGGCACTTATGGATAATGCGAAAGAGAATACTTCGATGAACCATATGTTCAATGCTCGCGAAGGGTCTGTTGGTGGATTTGGCGGAGCTGGGGGCGGTTGTGGTTGTAACTAAGAAAATCCTCATGCCCTTATTTTTTATCTTAACGATGCTGGTCTGCCAAAACTGTTCTGTGGATTTAAATAGCAATACTCCTGGCGCGCAGGCCATTGTATGCTCTCCAACTCCTGCTCAATTGACTGCTTTTCAACCTATCATGACCGGCATTCTTCAACAGACCGGAAATGTTGGAGCACAACAGGGCTGCGGAAATTGCCACGTTGCCGGAGGCACAGGACCCAACGGCGGATCAGGCGCAGGTTCATTTAGAATTATCTCTGGAACTTCAGATGCTTCCGTTCTTGCTAACTTTTGTTCAGCGACATCTCGACTTGATGTTATTGCGGTTCATCCTACTCAATCAAGTCATGCCCAAGTGTATGCAACCTCTGACTTGTCTCAACTATCTGCCTGGGTTGCCAGCTTTTAATTTTCTAAATAATTTTTTAGTTTCTTTTAACGTATCAAAATGCGACAAAAACTTTTTTTTAAAAAAATTGCCGTCAAACAAGCTAAAAGATCGACGGGTTTTTTTAAATTAGGGTCAAATTATCATGCCTAGGCTGTCGAAGATTTCGACAAAGCCATTTTAAAACTTTTTCACTCATATTAATAGGTTAAATCACTTCAGGGGCTTTAGTCTAGCGACCATGAGGCCGATAAGTTCACATTAGAATAGACTTCAGTCATAAAAGAAAATGAGAATTTTTATGAAAACACAAAAGCACGTAATTGGAATGTTAGCGCTTATTACCTCAACCAGTTTGATTTATCAGAACTGCGGGTCGGGATTTGGATCAAGCGGGGGCGGCTCAACAAACAATGCCTCTAGCACAAATCAATCTCAAGTACCATTGCCATCAGTACCGGTTCAGATCGTAGCTGTTGAAAGTACGTTGCCAGCTGGTGGAAATATCGATTTTAATGTGTCTGGAAACATTCCTGCTGGTGCAAACTATGCTTGGAGTAACATTAATAATTCAAATTCGATCTGTAGAGAAATCAGTCTTCCATCGGCACCAACTTATACTATTAATTGTGCGTCGCCAGGGACAGTCTTGATTACGGTTGCAATTATTCAACAAGGTCAAGTCGTAGGCTCAGAAGCATCAAGCTTTGCCATCGGTTCAGCCTTGCCAACACCGACTCCTACACCAACGCCGACTCCTACGCCTAATCCAAACGCAACTCCAACGCCGACTCCTAATCCGATGATGGCAACGGGGGCCGCTATTTACTCTGCAAATTGTGTTAATTGTCACAACCCTCTTGCTATATCGAGCATTCGCTATACAAGTGCGGCTCAAATTACGGCTGTCATTACCGGTAACTTGGGAAACATGCATAACACAGCCGCAATGACGACCTTAATACAGACGGATGCGACTGATACGGCAAATTTAACTGCGCTGGTTTTTGCTCTCAGCCACTAAAGCTTTGGTTTTTTTTCTCGAAAGGATCTGATATGAAGACTTCAAGATTTGCTCATCTAAAAGGTCAAAAGTTTTGGATTTGGACCTATGTTTTTTCAACTATGGTCTTAAGCTTTCAAAACTGCGGCCCTAGTTTTTCTTCTAACTCAAGCACTGTATCAGCAGACTCGATTCAAGGATCGACTGTTATTACTGCAGCGCTCACAAATAACTATAGTCCAAATCAAAATCTTTCATTTAGTTTTGATAAAAGTCTAATTGGAAATGGTCCGCTTGTTTGGACCAACCTTTTAAACTCAACAACAACTTGTACTGAGGTCAGTGCAGATAATGCTGATCCTTATATTGTTAATTGTACTGGTAAAGGCGTTCTCTCAATTACTCTCGTCGTCAATTCAGGATCTGGTGGAGTTATCGGACCATTGACATCAAACTTTGTAGTAAACGATGGTTTACCTCGTTCAACAAGCCTTGTTCCGTTTGTGATTACTGCCGCGACTGGAAACTGGAATAAGATTGGTGTGACACCTCCTACTTTTGTTCCTGCATTTATGCAAACTGGTAACTATATTATTAAAGAGACGACGTCTGCAACTCCTGGAACTTTCACTTTCAAATTTAACAACCAGAACTTCTTGCCTGAAGCTCAAGCAAACTGGAGTTTATCTGGTGGTTGTACGAGCGGCGCTACGAACACAAATACTTTAACCGTTACCTGCCCAACTCCGACTGGTTCACCAGCTCCGACTTCAGTCGGAATCAATGTCACACTTAACGTGACGGGTAGCGATCCTAATGGTGGACCATTTGTGATTCCTCAAGCAACTTGGTCTGGAACTTACACTTACGGTGGAGCTTTAGCGGTTACTTTTGCGGGTCTTCCTAATATGGGAAATCCTCCGACTCCTGATCCTGGAAGTGCCAACTACATTGGTCCTCAAGGCTTGTTGCAGACGACCGTTCTGTTTGTTGGACAAACACTCAGGTTCTTCAATAAAGCAAGTGCCTCAAAACAATTTGGATTAAATGGACTTCCTTGCGCTCCGACTGGGCCAATTCCTTACACTGCTGCAAATGATTACTCACAGTTCGTTGACTGTGTCATCAATGCAGAATTTGGAGATCCAGCTGTAGGTTCGCCTATTCCTAACGTCTATGATGGAAGTCAAAATTTTTACTTGATCGCAATCGACGGGGTTAAACTTTACAATAACAATTGCAAACTTTGCCATCTTGACTTGAGTATTTCGCGCAACCAAATCGGAAATGAAACTCTTGATCGCTTAAAACAAGCTATTTTAGGCCAAGCGAATTCAAAGCCGATGTTGCTCTTTGATAGCTCTTATTCAAGTCATTTGAGCGCGTTGACCGACCCGCAGAAGCTTGCCATCATTCACGCCCTCCAAAATTAGCGGGTTAAGAGGGGTTTAGAGCCCTATAGCAAATCTTTCAAATTTTCAAAAGCAGCCTTAGCAAAGGGCTGCTTTTGTGCTATATAAACCCCATGAAAAAATACATACAAAGCTTTATCGGAAGTCTTTTTCTTGTCATGACATTAAACATCCTTTTGGGTTGCGGAAACGGACTTCAACAGTCGCCACCAAATCCGATTCGTGTTGACGGTCTCTATGCACATAGTTTCGGAGATCCAGGCACGACTCCACTAATTTTTATTCACGACAGTTTTGGTGATCCAGGCGTTGATCCATCAACTCGTAGTTCGGGTGGACCGAGTGTTAACAGCATGTACTTCGAATTTGGAATTGCTCAAACTCTTGGAATGGCCGCGCAAATTGCGGCTAAAGGCTACTATGTCATTTCATACGACCTGCGTGGACAAGGTCGAAGTGACAATGCCCGAAATTCTTCTGACTATACCTATAGTCAATACGCAAAAGATATCAATTCTCTCATCGCATTTTTTAATCTCTCGCATCCTATTATTATTGGTCACTCGCATGGTGGTATTATCGCTCTGAAATATGACGAGATGTTTCCAGGCGTTGCTCGCAAAATTGTTTTGGTCAACACTCCACTCGATGTTTTTCAAATGATCGGAAGCATTTCAACAAGTTGCCAAGCTCGCTACACGAAACCTGGTGACGCGGATAAAGTTACGGACATCAAAGATTCATTGAAAAGACTTTCAACTCCCGATGTTCCTCACATTGAGCGCGCAAAAAATATTGCTAAAATATTTGAACAAGCTGGAAGCTGTGGCGGAGCTGCAGGCCTCTATACTCCCAAGGCTCCAACTATAGCTGCCTCGAAATATTATTTGATGATTAGCCAGCTACGCGTCACAATATCGAATGAAAACAAAACTCTTCCAATTGATTCGTTTTTAACAAATGAAGATTATATTCATGTGAACGAATATGCTTATGTGACTAATCATAATACGACTGTGACAAACAATAATCTACAAGGCCTCATTGAAGGAATTTATGGGAGCGAAGACGGGCTTTTCGATGCCACATCCCTTGCTCAAATAAAGACTTCACTAGGTGCGGATACGCATCCTGAAAGATTCGTGATGATTGATTCGGCTTCACACAATGTATTTGTTGATCAGAGCGCTACTTTTTTGGCGGCGCTTATGACGATACTAAATCCGCCGGCGGCTTCACCTACTCCGACGCCAGCACCTCCTGCGCCGGCGGCTTCAGTTTAAAGCATCTCATAAGGATCATGCGCACTGAACATCTGAATTTCGGATGAGTGCGCAGACTTAAGCTGCATCAGTCGTTTCTGATTCTCCATTGCCTTCTCAAAATCCCAATGAACACTTCGCTGAAATAGTTTAAGCGAAAAAGATTTTTCAACATTCAGTTCTGAATGAAAATAATAAGCATCACCAACATGAAACAACCATTTGCCATTATTTTTCACAGCCACACCATAATGCCCCCGTGTGTGACCAAACAAGGGTATCAATAAAACTTCATCTTCAAGCTGCGGCACCGCATGCACAGCCTTAAACCCAAACCAATTTTCTCCAGCATCGAAGGAGTGAATTTGCCAGCGCGAGAGATCACCTATCGAAAAGCCCTGATAACGAGCTCTTTCTGGAATACCTCTCGGACGCAACACAGCTTCTAGCTCACGATCGGAAGCATGTACTTTCGCCGTCGGAAAATCTGAAATACCACCTGCATGATCGACATCCAAATGCGTCGGAATCACATGTGTGAAATCTTCAATTTTAAATCCAAGCCGCAGAACCTGATTGACTGCTGAAATATCCGAAGATTTCTGAAGCCCAAGAAATGGATAAAGCACTCCCATACGTTTCGGCTTCTCTAAAACAGACTTAGAAAATCCGGTATCAATTAATATAAGCCCAACTTTGGTTTCAAGTAGTAAGCAATGACAAATCACTTTTTTGGGAAACACCGTAGGGAAAAGCGAGGCTCCAATTGGGCACATGCATCCACAATTGAGGTGATGAACTTTCATTTTAGCTCTTTGCAATCCTTAGTGGGCAATTGCTTCAGGCTTGCTTCGAATTGTTTCTTGTCGATGCTTAATTTCTCAGGACTTGGCATAGCTTCTCTAAAAATTGTTTTTTCGATATTGTAGGTGTGAGTTTTTTCAGACGAGTCATCCCAAAAGTCGACGACCTGATTTTCGTTCGATAAACATTTACCGTAAAATACGCGGTCGGAACCAGTCACCTTACCTGTTTCATCGTCTTTATGTATCGTTGGATAGCCGGTCAATGATCTCTCGTTATTTTCGTAAACTAAGACGACCAGACTTGGACCGGTGTCGCTTGACTCTTGCTCTGTACGAAATAGAAATACGTGATAAGGTTTTTTTGCTGGCGAAGGTATTTCAAACTGTCCCACAAAACTCAGCATTGCAAAATGACCAAAGTCCTCAAGCTTTTTTCCGCTTGAAAAATGTACGACCGAATGCTCGACAGCGGGAGAATAATCGACCGACGTCACCTTAAGATTTGCGCTATCAGTTACACATGATTGATTGAGCGCTATTGTTATTGCAAAAAATAAAATGTTTTTCATGGCAAGAAGGCTAACATGAAGATGAAATGTCTCAAAGTGAGATTTATTGAAAGCTTTGATACGATTGAAAAAGATCGACCTCTTGAGGCTCTAGCGGCGGCACCCTTAGCACCGCGGCCTGAAGAGCTACCTATTTAAGGGCCGGTTGGCAGACCTGTTGTCGGTGTATCTTTGGTGTTTTCAATGAGGTCAATACTGAGGCTCACGGTATCCGTCGGCATAATACCCGCATCCATAATATACGGCTCTCCGATAGCACTAATGAGAGTTTTTGTATTCGACATCGGCAAAATTACATCAACGAGATTATAGGCCGTCACTGTACTCGCCAAAGCACCATTGATAGACATATGAATTCCACTAATATGAATATTCGAAGCCGTGTTATTAAGAATCGTAGGATTCAGAAATACATAGTTATATGCGTTGTTGTTTGGGCCCAACTGATGAATATCAACGTAGACTTTAATTTGCAAAGTACCCACCAAACCTTTTACGTTGGAGACATCCTTACTTAAGTCCCAAGCTATGACTTGAGCGGTTCCAATTCCATAGGTAGGTCCAGCCGTCGTGAGATTCATGACTTTTTGGGTAGTTGAAATTCCGCCCTCTCCGCCGCCACCGCCGCAGTTTGTTTGGGTTTTCCATGTCGACATAATCGGATTCATCGCCGCATTGTTTTGCGTTCCTGTGTGCGGAGGCGCATGTCCCGCATTTGTTGCGTAAGACGCAATCGTGTTTGCAGTTAACAAAGCGAAAGCTTGGTAAGCATAACCTACGTTTGGATCTGCGAAAGCCCCAAGGCCAGGACCAGCAGCCGTATGACATGACACACAGTTCTGTGTTGTGAACGGATAAAATGTTGTTTGAAAGAGAGCTTGTGTTCCCGCTTCGCAAGCGTCTGAACTCGCGACGACAACGCCTTCACCGTTTGCATTGAACTCGCCTCCACAGTTCTGGTAGACGAGCATCGAAGCGAACAGGGCTAACATAATTTTCAACTTACGTGCATACATACCAACCCCAAACCAATAAAATTATAATTACCTCAGCCTTGAAACTTTAATATTTGAGCAAGAGTTGCAGCATCAAAGTCAGAAGAAGTATTTGCAGGAATAATTTTATTAAACATCGTTTGAGCAGTCGAAGCACTTGCAAACTGCAAGTAATTTCTCCAGCAAGCGATTGAAGCTCGCATTGCATCCGAACCAACGACAGCCGTGCTATCTGCACCCTGTGAATTTGTCATATTACCCAATTGGTTTCCGCTTGTAGCTGGGCGACCAGCTGGATCGTAAGCAATCCAAAGTTGTCCGCCACCGATTCCTCGGTCACCGCTGGCATCAGCAACGTCATCTGAAACGTTTGAACCAGTTGCTCCGTCACAAGTTAACTGAATAAATACTTTTTTACCGAGCGCCGCTGCAGTCGCTAAAATATTTCCAACTACTGCTCCGTTTCTAAAATCTACAAGATCCGTAGTTGTTCTTGCGTTACCATGATAATCGTTACTACCAAGGTTAATACCGCCAGTACCACTATGTCCTTGCAAAAGATTCCAAACGATTCCGGCAAATGCGTAACGAGTCGCTTGACTCATGCTCGCCATATTTGTGTTACTACCAAGACCCCAAATTGCTTTTGTATTCGCATCATTCATTGGGTCAAGAGCTGTTGTTCCAGCGCTTGATAAGTCATAGTTTTTACCTGTCGCGCAAGTGACAAGATTTCCGAGTGTCGTTGCTGAGTTTGAACCATTTGCACTTGCGAGAGTTCTTGCTTGAGAAGAAGATAAATTTTTAGTTAAATTGAGCACTGCTTGAAAAAGTTTTGGATCGTTATTTAATTGCGCACGCACTTTTGTATGAAGTGAAATCGCGTTCGTGATATCCGCAAAACTTTGAACCACTGAAGGCGCAGATGGATTCACTTGAGCAGGCATATTTGCAACACCCGTAGATGTCGCGTTTGTGCCCAATGGCGGTAAGGTATCACCAACATAACCAGCAGCTTGGACTAAACCTGTAATATTCACTGGATTCGTACTGCTATCATCTTGTGATTGGCATAACACAGACACCATCGAAGTTTTTGCTTGAATATCAGGATTGATCGCAAGCAAAACGGCCTGCATAAACTGACTCACATAAGGCAAAGTTGGATCTGCGGCACCCGGAGGTAAATTTGTAGAGGGAGGCGTCGCTGCAGTGATCGGACTCGCAGGACTGATCGATTTTCCCGTACCAGAATAAACAGTCGTCGCATTATATATTGGTATTGGAACGTTATTAAAAACAGTTTGAATACCAGGAGCTTTTCCTAGCCCGACAGCACTGTAAGTTGGAAGTGTACTTCCATCTTTTCCCATTGGAACGAAGTAACTTGCGAAGGCAGGACCGCCCGAGCAATTAATATTAATAAATGCTGGGAGGGTGTTGGCTTGCGCAACCGCACAACCAGCAGCCTGAGCTGAAGAGCTTGTAAATAAAGTCTGAAGAATTGAGGGAGCAAACAGAGTTCCTGAAAAGCTCAGGAGTCCCGTCGACAAGAAGTCACGACGAGTGGTCGGCTTCTTATGATGGCCGTCATTATGTAAGAAAACCGGAATACCATCTTGGTTTAAAAGTTGCTTTTTCATATTTCCCCCAATAATAAAATCTCAAAAATTAAAACCCACAAACGAGAAAGACTAGTTCGAAGTGACACGCTTATGCGTATCCATCGAAGAGAGCATCGCCATGCAGAGAAAGTACATCATGCGATTTGTTCCAGCATTCACTGGATCTGTTTTCGGATTACCAGCAGTTTGGTTTCCTGCAGGAGCTCGAATGTCTGAAAACGAAGCGCTCATGGCTGCAAGGATTGTTGCACTCTCATCAGATGTCAGATTTCTTCCCCAATATGCTCGCGCAAAATGGCTAGCTGAGTCTTGTATCTGAGCATCTTGAATCATTGGTGGTGTTGCCCACAAATTCACTTTAGTTAAAAAGTTTGGAGCTGAGCCTGCTTTTTGAAGGTTTGCTTCGCTTGCCATCACGTCAATACAACCGAGTCCTGAAAGACTTGTGATTGCCATCCAGTTAGGACCATTCACAGAACTTGGATCTCCAGTACCTGAAACTGGAGAAGTCAAGTTTGCAACGTCTGTAGCTGAGATAGATGAAGTACCAATATTATTTTTTGTTACGCTTAACATTGAGTTATAAACCTGCCTCATTGTAACCACACCAACAGCATTTGAAGTGATTTGAGGTACAGAGTTCGCCGATAAATTTGTATTATCCTGCAAGACACCCTTACTACAGTTTTGAAAAACGACGGTTGAAATAACCGCAGAAAACAAAACTCCCAATGCTATTCTTGGTCTTACGAGAATTTTTTGATTTAAGTTCTTCATATCCGCCTCTTTTTCTAAACTAAAATTAAAATCCGAGATCTCTATTTCCTAGTTACTAGCAGTACTTGTCGGAGAAGAACCCAAACAAGCCGGTTGAATCGAAATCTTTTCAAAAAGATCTCTGATTAAATAGCCATTCGATTCGAAACC
>JAYUEB010000583.1:0-3618 GCA_043739525.1 Bdellovibrionales bacterium | reverse complement strand
TCAGCTTTGATTGTGTCGCTCGTTATGTTGTTTCAACTACTTGATGCGACTTGATATTCCTTCTTCTTCTTGTCTTTGAGATCCGATAAATGGAGCGGCAGAAGGCCCGCTAATCTTTTCATATAGTTAGAATACAATGGCAGGGATTGGAAGGGTCAGTCAACAACCTTAAGCTGTCGAATGACTGCGGTCTCATCCTGGGGCACTTGGATTCGCAATCCGTCGGTCTGGCCTTTCATATTGATACCAGAAGATCGAAAATACGCATCTGTTGTGCTTAGCTTTGCGTGTCCGACATTTTCCTTCACAATCCCTAGCGGCACTCCATCAATCAAAGCTAGCGTAATATGCGTAGCTCTAAGTTGATGATGAGTAACTTGCTTGATTCCGATTTCTTGGCAAAACTCTCTCAGGACCTGGGCCTGGTGGCCGTCGTCCCAACGATGACATTTTACCTCGATCACAAAATCAGTGATGGATTTTAGCTTTATCTCTTTTAGAACCGGAATGATGTAGTTTGGAATTGCTACCACTCTTTCTTCACGATCCTTCAAGAGACAAACTATTCCTTCACCGGGAATCTTTTGGCGTCGTAAATAGATAAGTCTATGTTCAAAATCGACATCGATCCATTTTAGACCGGCCATTTCACTTCGCCTAAGACCAAGAGTAATCGTCAGTAGCCAAATATAATAGTAGTTGTGACCACGAAGTTTTGCCTGTGTTAAAAGGCGATCTACTTCTTCATGAGTCAAAGCTTCTTTACGTCTCTTTGGCACCCTTCGCATTTTCATACCGGCAAAAGGATTTGATTTGATTGCTCCTGTGTGAAGAGCGTAAGCAAATACACATTTGATTTCTTTAAGGATGTGATTTGTCATTGAACGACTCTTGCCGTTCAACTCCATCAGGTCCAATTGATCCGTCACAAATTGTGGCGTCACTAAATCAAGGTGAGTATTTGCCCAGCTTTCTACATGACCAAGATTGCTCTTCTTGCATTTTAAAACGTGGGGACTAAATCCGTGAAGATTTTCTGCTGATCGCACCTTACCTCTTAATTGTTCAAGGTATTGAGCATAGAGTTCACCCCAAGTTTTAAATTCTGCACCATCCGGTCTTGCTTCTCTACACGCGCTCCAAAGCTCACGATAGATTCGCTGAGCCTTTGGTTCTGACGGGATACTTCGACACTTCTTTTGGACTCTTTTTCCGGTGAAACGATTGATTCCCTCGGCGACAGCCAAGTAAAAAGTTTTTACTACACCGGAAGAAGTTTTCTTTTTGTAAGCGATTATTCCCATTTTGGGGCTCCTTTGATAAGGAGATCCAATTCGGTCTTTTTAAATCGCAGACTTTTATCCAAGAGCTTGTACGCTTTAACCTTGCCTTGGTAGACCCACTTTCGAATTTGTTTCGGAGTGGTTCTAAGGTATTCCGCCGCCTCTTTTGTATTTAACCATATCAAAAAAATTTCAAAGATCTGAGAGCTTTTAGCATTAAGAACATGACTGTTCTTCGAGTTCATAATACTCCCGTTAGCCTTTTCAAACAAGGCTTCTAGAGATTTTATTTTCTCAAAATACAGCGCGAATAAAAAAATTATAAGGTTCTTATGTTATCCACAGAGGCCTCTGTGGATATCTCGCTGGAAACCCTTGAAGCTTTCTTTTTGGAAGCATCAAGAAGGCCGTGGAGCTCTCGAACTGCTTTTTTGATGTTTTCAGGCAGCTCCGCTTCACTCTGCGCGAGATCAATCAATGCCTTTTTGTCATCGAAGTGTTTCGTCTGCAAGATTTTAATGTCAGAGTCAGAAATCCACTTGTTAGTATTTGAAAAAAGATAATGAACAAGGTCTGATTTTGTAATATGTCCACTTTCAAAATTCATGTTAGCCCTTAAAACTAATTGCTCTAGAGCCGCATTTGATTCCTTGTTCATCACCACACGAAATTGATCTTGCTCAGCCATGACGCCATTCTTGTTTTGTATTTGCTTTGTTTTCTTCTTAGTTGTTTTAATTTCTAAATAATTATCTTCCATATTGTATTCCTTCTTACCACCTACCGCCGCCCTCACTCTTGACACCAGCAGGAGACCACTTCCAACCATTCGTAGGGTGGGAGTGGTCTCCTGCGATCAGGGGGCAATGATACTGAGGGCGGCGGTCGGTAAGTGTTTTGAATTTCTCTCGATTTTCGGTTCTCAATTGTGCCGAATTTTTTAAAACATCGCGCCGCCTTTGCAGAATAGCGGCGCGATACTCGATCAGCTTGTTTGCTCTAATATCGGTCTATAGATTGATAAGGTCGTGGTCTTCTCATTGACCGATATTACTGCCTCACTTGGATCTTTGATCCATTCTTTTAGATCTACAAACCCGATAGGACGCTCCCAATGTGGAAAAAAAGTTTCCCTCATTGCTGACTTAATTGAGGTTCTGACCGTCTCGAGTTCAGTGATAAAAATAACAGAAGAAAATTGTTTTGACGTCATATAGGTGTTCATCATCTGTCTGTAGCGTTTTGGTTCTTTGCGCGAGAGCTCAAGCTCAATGGCAATTTTTTTAGGTTGAGATTGCCCCTGGACCTCAATGACAAGGTCTGGATATTTTCTTTTATCGGACGGATTGTAATGCCGTAGAGACCTGAGATCCTCTCTTTTTAGTTCAGCTTCAAACTTCGCACTTAGAATTGTCTGTTGTTCTTTTAAAATTAAGAAGCTCCTCACAACAATCTCATCATGATCAATCTGAGCTGTATTCGGAGCGTGTGTGATTTCTCCGCCAGAAATTCTTTTGACCAATGGATGGTCGAAATTCGGTACAATCACGTCAGTAGCTCTTTTGGAGTAGTGCGGATTGAATAGACCACTACTGACGAATCGCCCCCAAACGTGACGTCTCCATCGGGATTTTCCCTCGGCAAAGAATTCATTCCAGATTTCTCTCGATAAAAAACCACACCTGACGGCAAGGTGAATCTCGGCACCAGCATCGCGAGGTTTCATTTAGCCACATCCCAACGAGGTGCGGATTCTATAACATACTCAAAATGTCCGTCGATAAACCGATTGCCCACAGCATGACCCTCGATCCAATCAGTTCTTACTTTTACTTGAGTGAGTGCTGGAGCCACTCCATTTTGAGGTGTGGGCGCCGACGCTTGGCCCTTTAAGAATGCTTCTTTATTTTGTTCATCCATTTGTTTATGAATGACTGATCCAGTAATCATGCCAGCCATACCACCAAGAGCTGCACCGATGACAATGTTGCGCGTTCTAAACTCACCGTTTTTTCCAGGATCAACAATTCCGCCAAGAATTGCACCAGTACCTGCACCCACGGCTCCACCTAAGCCAACACTTTTATTGGCCGTTGCACATCCGGTTGTTAGTATCAGTGACAACGTAATAATTTGAATGATCGCAAAATAGAGAAAATTGGCTTTCTCATTTGTCATAGTATCTCCTCCATAGTTTGAGGTTTCTTTTGCTCAACAATGGCGAGACCCTGTGTTTCGGTCTTTTCAATTTTCGGGAGATCAGTCGCACTTAGGTCATCATATTTTTTAAACTTGATATTGATAGCTTTACTGCCAGACTCGTGCGGGATAATCA
>JAYUEB010000582.1:0-10896 GCA_043739525.1 Bdellovibrionales bacterium | reverse complement strand
CGCAAGCGCAAGCTCCTTAATGACTTTTTTCTTTGCCTTCATGATTCCTGGAAGACTTGCGTATCGAGGAGTATTCAAGCCTTTGTTGGCTGCAATCAAAGCAGGTGAAGTGAGCTCGATAACTTCTCGTGATCCCCCCTCAATTTCGCGTTCACATAGTACCGAGCCATCTGTTACAGTCATTTTCGAGACGACTGTTGCGTGTGGCAGGTTCAAGTAGTCCGCAAGCATTTGGCTGACGGCCGAATTATTATCATCAATTGCAAGTTTACCAGTCAGAACATATTTAAGATCGCCTTCGGCCTTAATGGCAGCAGCTAAACCTTTTGCTGTTGAGGACGCATCAAGATCCTCTGGTGCATCGATCACAACCGCTTCGTCGGCTCCCATTGCTAAAGCCGTTCGAAGAGATTCGACAACACGTGACTTTGGTCCAAGACCAAAAACTACGACGCTTGTGCATTTTCCGGCTTCGCGGAGCTTAATCGCCTCTTCAACTGCGTATTCGTCATATGGATTCATGATCCATTTGATGCCTGTTGGATCGACGCCATTTTGATCGGCCCGGATCTTAATCTTGGTTTCGGTGTCTGGAACCTGTTTAATACAAACAAAAGCCTTCATAATTTCCCTCGCGGATAATGAGATTCGACTTTAATCAGATTTCACCTAGCTTAGCAAAATCATTTCTCAAAAAACTTGAACTTAAGCTCCGTAGGAATCGCGGCGCAGCAGCTTTAGCTGCGGGCGATGCGTTTTCGGGCAGAGGTCCGCCGTCTGCGGTCTCTCGGTTTCGGTCTCAGTTTTCAGCGCAGTGAACTGCCCCGCTGAAAAGGAAACGGCTAGACCGCCGACAGCCGGCCGATGCTCGAAAACTGATTTGAAGCTAGACACCATATCAAGAAACGAGTTAAATATAGAAACGCAATTCAACATGGATTTAGTCAGTCAAAACATCGAGGTGGCGCGTGAGATATCTCTGCTCTAGTATTGGTCGCAAACAACTCATGTCTATTACCGGGTTAATTTGGCTGGGGTTTGTACTCACGCATATGCTCGGTAATTTACTTATTTTTGCTGGAGCCGACGCCTATAACTCCTACAGCCACGCATTGATTTCGAACCCATTTCTTATCTTGGCCGAAGCGGCGCTTGTAATAACTTTGTTGGTTCACATTTTTACGGGCGTTAAACTTACAATCGAAAACAAAGCGGCGCGTTCAAAAAAATATGCGATGCCCTCAAATGGTGAAAAAGCGGCCCGCTTTCAGTCTAAATTCATGATTTTTCACGGAAGTATTCTGCTCGTTTTCATTATTCTCCACCTCATTACCTTTAAGTACGGCGCACATTACACGACGACAGTTAAGGGCGTTGAGATGCGAGACCTTCACAAGCTTGTGCTCGAAGTTTTTCAAAATCCCATCTATGTCGCTTGGTATTGCTTGGCGCTGGTTTCATTGGGATTACACTTGAGCCATGGCTTCTTTTCGTCTTTAGCTTCGTCAGGACTCTATAGCCCGAAATACGCTTCGGCAGTTTCTAAGTTTGGTTACTTCTACGCCGTTGCGGTGAGCATCGGTTTTATTTCTCAGCCCGTTTACGTTTACCTTTTCGCACACTAAGTGAGGCAGCTATGATTAAACTTGATTCGAAAGTTCCACCAGGACCAATCGCGGAAAAATGGACAAGCCACAAGTTCAATATGAAGCTTGTGAATCCATCCAACAAACGTAAACATAAAATTATTGTTGTAGGGACGGGCCTGGCCGGAGCCTCAGCCTCTGCATCGCTTGCAGAGCTTGGTTATAAAGTTCAAACCTTCTGTATACATGAATCCCCAAGACGAGCGCACTCGATTGCAGCTCAAGGCGGAATTAACGCCGCAAAAAATTATCAAAATGATGGCGACTCTGTTTACAGACTTTTTTATGACACAGTTAAGGGCGGAGACTTTCGTTCGAGGGAAGCAAACGTCTATCGACTTGCCGAAATTTCTCCACTCATTATTGATCAATGTGTTGCTCAGGGCGTGCCCTTTGCACGCGAATACGGCGGGACCTTGACCAATCGTTCTTTTGGTGGCGCTCAAGTTTCGAGAACTTTCTATGCTCGAGGTCAAACCGGGCAACAACTTCTCATCGGGGCTTACCAAGCGATGATGAGACAAGTGGCCGCAAAGCAAGTTGAGCTTTTGTATCGTCGAGACATGTTAGATCTCGTGATCGTCGATGGTGTTGCTCGCGGAATTGTGGTTCGTAATCTTTTAACTGGCGAGCTTGAAACTTACGCTGCCGATGCTGTGATTTTAGCGACAGGTGGTTACGGCAACGTATTTTATCTTTCAACAAATGCAAAGCAATCGAATGTGACAGCAAGCTGGAGAGCACATAAGCGGGGTGCTCTATTTGCAAATCCATGCTTCACGCAAATTCATCCGACCTGTATTCCCGTTTCAGGAGACCATCAATCTAAACTTACTCTGATGTCTGAGAGCTTGAGAAATGATGGCCGCGTTTGGGTTCCATTGAAGAAAGGTGACAAACGACCGCCGGCTGAAATTCCAGATGCGGAAAGAGACTATTATCTCGAGCGCATTTATCCCAGCTTCGGAAATTTAGCACCTCGAGATGTCTCTTCTCGACAAGCAAAATTTCGGGTTGATGAAGGCCGCGGCGTGGGCGAAACCGGCAAGGCGGTTTATCTTGATTTCAGAGATGCTATCGCACGATTAGGCGAAAAAGCGATTTCAGAAAAATACGGTAATCTGTTTCAAATGTACGAAAAAATCACGGGGGAAAACCCTTACAGACAACCTATGCGCATTTTTCCTGCGGTCCATTATACAATGGGAGGCCTTTGGGTTGATTACAATTTGATGAGCAACATTCCAGGACTCCATGTTTTGGGAGAGGCCAACTTTTCAGATCATGGCGCCAATCGTCTTGGTGCTTCAGCACTGATGCAAGGCCTTGCAGATGGCTACTTTGTCATTCCGTATACGATCGGAAACTTTATCGCGAGCACGACGCTTCCTAAAGTCGATACGAACCATGAAGCCTTTAAAGAAGCAAAAGCCAGCGTTCAAGCGAGCACAGATAAGCTTATGAGTCTCAAGGGCAACAAAACAGTCGACGAATTTCATCGGGAACTCGGACATGTGATGTGGGAATACGTAGGAATGAGCCGCAACGAAAAAGGTTTAAAGAAAGCACTCGAAGAAATTCCGAAAATTAAAAATGAATTTTGGCAAAACCTAAGGGTATCTGGCGATCCTAAGCATTTAAACGAAGAACTTGAGAAAGCCGCGCGTGTAGCCGATTTCTTAGAGCTCGGCGAACTCATGGCTTACGACGCACTAGAGAGAAAAGAGTCTTGTGGTGGTCACTTCAGAGAAGAAAGCCAAACGCCAGATAACGAAGCAAAGCGAGATGATACAAACTTTTGCTACGTTGCCGCGTGGGAATGGAAAAATGGCAAGACGCCAGAGCTTCATAAAGAACAATTAGAGTTTGATACGGTTCACCTCAGCACGAGAAGTTACAAATAGGAAGAACACGATGAGCACAGAAAAAAATATTAATCTTAAGTTAAAAGTTTGGCGACAAAAGAACTCGAAAGAGGCCGGTCGATTTGAAGACTACGAGGCGAAAGAAATTTCGACAGACATGTCTTTTCTTGAGATGATCGATTTGGTTAATCAAAAGCTAATTAAAGATGAAAAAGATCCCATTGCGTTTGATCACGATTGTCGCGAAGGAATTTGCGGCTCTTGTGCCATGACGATCAATGGAAATGCTCACGGCCCACAAAAAGGCACGACGGTTTGCCAACTTCATATGCGTAAATTTGAAAATAACCAAACCGTTGTTGTTGAACCATTTCGAGCCGACTCTTTTCCGATAATTAAAGATCTTTCTGTTGATCGCAGCGCATTTGATAAAATTATTATGGCGGGTGGCTTTGTTGCCGTAAATACCGGAAATGCCCCTGATGCAAATTCGATTTTAGTTCCAAAAGAAAATTCAGATCGTGCGTTTAGTGCCGCCGCCTGTATCGGTTGCGGAGCTTGCGTTGCCACCTGTGCGAATAGCTCCGCAATGTTGTTTGTAAGCGCGAAAGTTGCTCACCTGTCACTTCTTCCTCAAGGTGAGGTCGAGGCAGATAAACGCGTTTTAAATATGGTCAATACGATGCAGGACCTTGGATTTGGAAACTGTAGTAATACAGGCGCCTGTGAACTTGCTTGTCCAAAAGAAATTAGCTTTGAAAATATCACGCGAATGAATCGTCAGTATTTGGCTGCGAGCGTGACAGAACGGCCGCCGGAAAACACAACCGGCGACATGTCGTAAAAGCAATTAATTCGTTCGAATCCATTCATTGCTGATCCCGAAGCAAGGGTTCGACATCAAAATATTTCCACTTGATAAAAGTAGTAGAGAAGCGCTTGGGCAAATATTTTGCGGGAAGTTTGCATTTACCCGACAAGTCATTGTTGTGTCTTCACAGGTGAAGACTCCCATCAAAGAACCGGTATTGCGGTCAACGCAAGTTTCAGTTTCGATCATCATATTTCCAGCATTCATTTCCACATGTGTGAGCGCCGCGCAAGTGTTCGCGGTTCCGGGTTCCGAATAATCTCCCGTATAAGAATTGAGATCGCCAGCTTGCGCTGCGAAGCATGTGAAAAAGGCCATAAGCATTAATGTGATAGTTTTCATAAAATCTCCTTAGGTATACGAAGTATGGAACGAGGCCAAAAGCCGTGTCAAGAGCCATGGGCGGCCAAAAGGAGACTAATAAACAAAATACTTTTAACCACGTCTCGGCGCATTTTGCATCTCATACTTAAGAGATGGCTCTGAAAGGGGCCACTGGCAAGCAAAGTACGAGTTTTGACATCACCGACTACATCTTGACGAAGCAAATCAAAAGAAAAACACCTCGAAATAAAAAAACTGCAGCGATTTTTGCATAAGCCGATAAGACGGGACGCGTAGTATAGTCTACGCACCCATTGGGGAGAGAAAATGAAAAAAGTCGGAGATCTCTTTCAAGAACTAGGATTCAACGAAAAGGGAAGCGACGAGGTAAAGATCGCGTTCATCAAAAATTTGGTACGAGCAGCTTACGGTGTTGAGCTTGCGGGCCCAAAACAGAATTCTCATCCAGTCAATCCACCCAGGACAATTCTGAAATCCGAAAGTCCGAAAAAGCTTGAGCAACTCAGCTTTGATATGGACGCCGCACTCAAAAAAGCCAATTAGAACGTCTCGGATTGAGGCGTTAAAGAGTGAGCAGCACCTACGAACAACTAGAAGTGCAGAGCAGGATCTTAAGCTTAATGCTGTTCTGTCCGCAAAGTAGGCATGCATACACCACGATTCTCCATATTAAGTTTTTTGGCTCTGATTTTAGTCCCTCATTTCGTACTGGCCCAATCGGCGGTTTCTGGCGAGTGGGTAATTCAGTTTAAATCTGAAAATAAAACTCACGTGAAAGCCTTGGCTCGAAAGCAAAACTTAAAAGTGAGAATGATAAACGAAAAAACGGCGTTGATTCAATCAAGCTCAATGGCGTCTGTTTTAAAAATAGATGGCGTTGAGAGAGTTGAGCCGAACTATATTTATCACATAACAAAAACGGCAAATGATCCGTTTTACTCAAGCCTCTGGGGCCTTAAAAATACAGGCCAAGCAGACACCTCTTCGACTCTCGGGACTGCGGGTGTGGATATCAATGTTGAAAAAGCCTGGGACCTCAATACAGGATCCAAAAAAGTGGTTGTTGCCGTTATTGACACGGGGGTTGATTTCAAAATTCCCGATCTTCAGAATAACTCGTGGACCAACTTAGCCGAGGTGAATGGGATTGTTCAAGTTGACGACGATAAGAACGGTTACATAGACGATATTCACGGCTTCAACTTCGTTTCGAATACTGCGGATGCAACAGATGATAACGGTCATGGTTCGCATTGCTCAGGCACGATCGGCGCTCATGGAAACGATGGCGTCGGCGTCGCAGGAATTAATTGGGACGTGAGTATCATGGCGCTCAAATTTATTTCGAGTGATGGTACCGGCACGCTTGAAAACGCCGTCAAAGCGATCGACTACGCTCGTAAAAACGGAGCCCAAGTTATGAGTAACTCATGGGGTGGCAGCTCAGACAGCGCCATTCTAAAACAGGCCGTGAGTGACGCAAACGACGCAGGAATTTTATTTGTTGCAGCCGCCGGCAACAACGGATCAGACAATGACAAAACAGCCTTCTATCCATCGAGCTACGAATATGACAATGTGATTTCAGTCGCGGCGATCAACAATCGCGCGCGTCTGTCGAGCTTTTCAAATTTCGGTCTCACCAAGGTCGACATAGCCGCGCCAGGAGAAAATATTCTCAGCACAACTCCGCAAGGTCTTCAGACTATGTCAGGCACTTCGATGGCAACACCTCACGTTGCGGGAGTCGCAGCACTTCTGCTGGCAAATGAACCAACGCTGACATATCAAGAAGTCAAAGACCGGATTCTCACAAACGCAAGACCACTCTTTCGACTCAAAAATCGCATCGCTAGCGGTGGTATGATCGATGCTTTCGCGGTGCTCTCAAATACAAAACCCGACCCAGATATGTCGGACCCAACGCTTTTGAGTTCTCATCAATCAAGTCAAGTGTCGTCGTTGCATCCTTATGCAAATGAAACAGATCAGATGCTCACGATCAAAGTTCCAGGAGCACAAAAAATCGCGATTCATTTTTCAAGATTTGAAATTGAAACAAATTTTGATTTTGTTGAAATCTTAGATGGAGCAGGAAAGTCTCACGACAAACTGAGCGGCTATCATTCGGATGAATATTCCGAAATCATCGATGGGGATACCATCATCTTGCATTTCACATCAGACAAAACCATCAATGCCTACGGCTTTGATGTTGATCAGGTTTTCTTTCAGTAGAAGGTACCTCGTAACATTTCGCAATTCGGCGCGGTAGGCTCGAGACCGAGCCTACCGCGCCGAATTGCGAAATGTTACGAGGTACCTCTTAGAATTTGTGATTCAAAAAGAACTTATCAATTCTCAGATTTACAAATTCTGGCAAATCGAGCTGAGTGCAATGTGAGCCGTAGGGAACCCGTTGGAGTTCACTGTCAGCAATCTGCTCATGCAGCTGAATCTGATGTGAGGCAGGGGTGACGTTGTCACCATCTCCACTAATAATCAGCGTTGGCACGTTCACTTTTGGAAGAACAGATGAGCCGTCGTAATCCATCATATCTTGAAAGAGCTTGATGAAAACACCGAGATCCAAACTCGCTAGTCCGCGAGCATAGACTTCGATATCGCGCGATGAGGTGAGCTTAATATTAAATCCCCCGGCAAGGGCCGAAAGAGGCCCAGCAAGAGGATTGAGAACCGAGGCCCGCCAAAACATCGAGAGAAATTCAGGATAGTTTTCTTGCGCGACTTTGACGTATTCAAAAATTTTTGGGACGATGTCGACGCCAAACATTCCCGTGATGGGATCTCTCACGAATCCGTTTACCAGCACTAAGTTTTCAAAAACGTCTGGAAATAAATCATAAGCTCTGAGCAGAACCTGTCCACCAAAGCTATGACCAAAAAAACTTGCAGATTTAATTTTAAGATGTTTGAGCAAAGCATGAGTATCTCTCGCAAGTGCGTCGATGCTGACGTTTGCATCATCTATCGGAATTTCTGATTTTTGGTGTCCGCGAAAATCAAAACAAATAGTTTGATAGTTTTCAGAATAATAATTCACCTGCGGATGCCAGTGATTCATGAGACAGGCAATGCCATAGACAAAAACAATTGGTTTACCTGAGCCGCGGGTCTCGTAGTAAATTTTAGTTCCGTCAAAACTCTTAAAGTAGCCGGTTTTTTTCTCAATTTCCTTCATGCTCAAAGTCCACCACAAGTTGCGTATTTAAAATCTCGATCACGTCACCGGCATGCAAAATTACCTTTGCGAGCTTTTGGCCGTTGAGCCTGACAATCTCAGGATGCCCAGTTTTGAATTCAACTCCTGTGAGTGTTGGTACGACCTGAAAACATATCGGCGGAGCAGTGGATTCGTTTAATACAAGATCCAAAGATTTTGGTCCAATGGATCTTGGACCATAACCCAGAATCCAACTTTTTCCGTACTGGCGGCCTCGAATGCATCGAAATTTGAGCGGCGGATTGAAAGCACGAAGATTTTCATTTAAAACATCGCCGGCCCGTAGGCTGGTCGATTGAATCAGCTTCGTCAAAAGCTCTCGCCAGGTAGGCGGAACTGGCTTCGGAGCTTCCGGAAGGGGCTTCTGTGCCGGTGGAGTCGTTGGCTTTTGGACAATTTTTTCAGGGGTCGGTACAATCGGCTTAGGCTTTTCGGGTGCCTTTACGGCAAGTTTCACGACAGGTTCAGGCTTTTTGTCGACCTTCTTCTCTGGAGGGGGGACGACCTTTTCCGCAGGCTCAACAACCTTGAAAACAGTATTTCCCAAACGAAATTCGACGCCAGGCGACAAAAGCAGTTCGGGAACCTTCAAGTCATTGAATTTAATTCCATTTGATGAATTATTATCCTTCAAAAAATACTTGAGTTGAGAGCCTTGACCCTTTGCAACGACGGTCGCGTGATAGGACGAAATTTTTGGATCGGCAACCAGGATTTCGCAGTTCTTGCGGCCCACTTTGATCCCGCTGGCGAGCTTGAACTTCTTTCCGAGAGGTTCGCCAACGATAATTTCGATAAATAAGTCCATCTGACAAGTATGACTTTGAAAAGCTGCGCTTGTCTAGGGCGGGATGCCATGGTACATCACCAGGACGAAATTTTTAGTTAGTCATCCTTGCTCCTTTTCAATAAAAGGGGCTTAACCCGAAAGGAAATTATGGAGCTCGAGAAGCGCACCAATCTTATCCCTTACGAAGCAGTCGTAATGGTTCACCCAGATGCAACCGAAGATGATCAAAAGGCCTTATTCAAAAGAAATAAAGGTATTGTTGAGTCTTTCAAAGGTAGCGTAAACCACCTTGATTTGTGGGGCAAACGCACGCTCGCAAACGCGATCGATAAAAACAAAAAAGCTTACTACTTTCATACAAGCTTCGAAGCTGAGCCAGCAGTAATTGCAGAGCTTGAGCGTACGATGCGCATCAATGATAAAGTTTTGCGTTTCATGCATACGCGTCTTCCAGATAAAACAAATCTTGTTAAATTCATGGAGAACTTCAAGCAATCTCTAGCAGATAGTGCTGCACGTGAGCGTGAGCGCGAAGCCAAATTCCAAGCACGTAAAGCAGCAAATCGCGGCGGACGTGATGGCGGCGGCGGACGCGATGGCGGCGGCGGTAGAGACGGCGGCGGACGCAGAGACTTCGGCGGAAAAGGCGGAGACTTTGAAGGCGAAGACGAAATCTAAGAATGGAAATAACGAAGTTGAAACAACTCCAAATTCCTAAATTTGTTTTTTTGCTGGCACTCAGTGTGGTCTTGAGTTTCACGCTGGTATTGGGAGCTATCCCAATGCGCGTGATTCGCAAAGCCTACAGCAGAAGAGCTTATTGGATGGGTATGTTCGTTGTGACAGCGCTCGTATTTGTTTTTCTTGATTGGCAGCTTGCAATTACCATGGCGCTCTTGGCGAGCCTCGTGGGACTTTACACAGATGCTGAAGAGGCCGGATCGGGTTTCTTTGCTTCTGGTTTTTTTGCAAGCCTGACCACTTCAAGCTTTGCTTTAGTTGCAGCCGCGTTTTGGGCAACAAAGAAAAAAGTTGATCTTGTGCAACTCACGGGCGCAAATGTTGAACGCGTTTTGGCTCAGATGAAGGCGGTTAGCCCGCAAATCAATTGGACCACTGAAAGCATCGTTTATCGCATGCCCTCTGCATTTGTGATCTTTTTGTTGTTGTCACTTGCAGCTGCTCTCGTATGGGATCGTATTCTCGGGAAAGCTCTTGGAATGAGTTTTTGGGAAAGCACATCTCGTAACTTACGCAGCTTCAAGGTCCCAGATATTCTAGTTTGGATTACGCTTTTTGCAGTTGCTGGCGCTCATGGACAACACCGATTTGTTCTTCTTGAGAACGTCTGCCTCAACCTCGTAGACGTGCTTGTTCTCGTTTACTTGTTTCAAGGTTTGGCTGTTGCAAAGCATCTCTTAACTGTTTATCGCGTTTCGCGCACTTGGCAGACGATTGGGTTTTTCTTTTTGTTGCTTCAATTTATGTTAACCAGTCTTTTGGGCTTTACTGATTACTGGGTCAATTACAGAGCGCGCTTTACAAAGCAAAGACAGAGTGAATCTCCGTTTAAATCAGAAAATTAATTTAAGAAAGATTATTAAGTTTTAAAAATTTGAAAGAAGGTCATTATGAAAGTTATTTTACAAAAAGATGTTAAGAATCTTGGCAAGGTCGGCGATCTTGTAAACGTTGCTGTTGGTTATGCAAGAAACTTTTTGTTTCCAAGAAAACTTGCGAACGAAGCAACTGAAAAGCGTGTTCATGAATTTGAACATTTGAAAAAAGTTGCAGAAATTAAAAAGAAAAAAGCAGTTGCTGAGCGCGCAGAAGTTGTTAAAAAACTCTCTGGAGTAAGCTTGGTATTCAAATCAGAAGCTGGCGATACAGATAAACTTTTCGGTTCAATCACAAATGTTGATATCTCAAACGAATTAGAAAAACATGGTTTTTCTATCGATAGAAGAGACATCCACATTGATGAGGCAATCAAAATGTTGGGCCAACATAAAGCGACAGTTAAATTGGGCGAAGGCTTAGAAGCTGACCTCAAAATTTCGGTCGAGCGCCAATAAGCACCAGTTTCTTTTTTTGGACGTATCGAGCTAGTTCACATCAAATGGAAAAAAAGGTGT
>JAYUEB010000581.1:0-3630 GCA_043739525.1 Bdellovibrionales bacterium | reverse complement strand
TAGGTACATAGCCTTAGGGTAATTACTTGATATAGGACTTATAGCTAACCTTCATGTACTCGGTTTCTCGACCAATAGCGAGGAGCCCCAGTCGAGCGATACAGCCATACACATTTTCAAGCGGATGCTCTTCAACACTAATGTCGAGGTCCGAAACACAAAGCTTTTTATATATCGCTCCTGGGCTGTTGAGGCTCTCGGTTGCGTCTTTATCAGCGTGAGTTCTTAAGAAACCACCGGCAAGTTTGCAACCTATTAAATAAATTGCAGGTTCGGCGGTTACGCCTTCAGCGCGTGTGATGGAAGGTACTCCTTCTTGAATAATCACCTCTTCAACGTCCCTTCCGCCTTTTGCAGCCTTCATTTTTTTTCGAGATTTATAATTCAAATTACGGACTTCATCAGCAGATGCAACTTTAACAACGCCAAGTCCATAGGTACCTGAATTATTTTTGACAAAAACAAATGGTTCGCCAGCGATATTGTGTTGCTTATATTTCTCTCGAGTTCGGATCAGCATTTGATCCACTTTTTCTGCGAGTTGTTCTTTGCCTTGATCATCACCTAAATCAAAATGTGCAAACAACTCGGTATCGACAGTCAGATTCCATGGATCCAGGTCAATCACGTTTGCAAACTCGGTTGCCAGTTCATTATAACATTTAAAATAATTACTTTTCTTTCTTTGATACCAACCTAACTCTCGTGGTGGATTCATTGGATTTTGGATTTCGTCCCACTCTGCATAGTATTCTGAAAAGTCATTGTTGCTGACGATGAGATCGCTCTCATAATCACAAGCGGTGATTCGTTGATTTTCAAAGTATGCCGGACAAACTTTGAGCTTTTCTCCAGAGGCTGTTTGCATCTCGATGTTGCCATCATTTTTTGCGCGAGGAATAGCAATTTGAACTTTGAGATTGGCATCTGTCATGATCTTTTTCAAAGCGGCAATGTTGGACCAATAATAAGGATTATTCGTATGCTCTTCTGTCAGCAAAAGAATTTTCTGAACTGATTTTCCGTAATGACGATCAATGTAATAGCGCATGAGTTCGGGGGCGTGATCTTTATCTGTCGGGCAGATATTATTGAATCCCGCGGGATAGATATTTGCGTCGACATTCGTGACTTTAAAACCTGAGTCGCGAATATCATAACTTGAATAAATTGGAATTTGATAAGTATCACGCTTTGATCGAAACCAAGCCTCTACTTCTTTTGATTTTTTGACGAGTTTTTCGTGAATATCTTCTTTAATCATATATTCCTAATCTGTTTGCCTGATCTGTTTTATGGACTCAGTGTTGCGACTTACGAGATCCGCGCCGCCGGCAACACTCGCCGCAAACAAAATCAAATTCAGTCCAGGTACTAGCATAACCAAGCTAATTGCTAAAGCAAATCCGCAAAGCTGAACAATGTGAGATAAAAAATAATTTACTCGCTCAGATAGGCTAAAATTAAGAACATCTAAAGAATAATCAGTCGAGTCATAAGCCATAATTAAGAAAAATCCAAAGGCGGCCAATACATTAACAAATGGGATAAAAGAGAAAATAAATAAAACTCCACCAATGATCGAAAATACTGAAATCTCGATAAGATTTACGGCAGTGGTCCGGAAACTCAATATCATCCAACGTACGAACGTAAGATCTTGAGGCTTTACGATACCCCGATTTTTTAAGATTTGGCTCGATAAGATCGCGTAAAACGGTGACGCCAATAGTTTTGTCGCAAGAAAAAGAGCGTACACGCTGATCAAGGCTAAAGCTAAGACCAATAGAAAAACTAAACTTTGTAAGCCGAATTGAACAAACATATTTTGCGATGTGATACCAAAATCACGAATAAAAAAATCCTCAAAGTAATGATGAATCGCGACGTAATGTGGAATTACATATCCCACAAAACAGACGAGTGCGATCACTCCTAAAAGCACCGGTGCCGCGGCAATCGTCATCAGCTTCTTCGAACTAAAAATAATTCTGATTCCACGAAATACTGCCAAAAATCCATTTAAAAAATGACTGACCATAATTGTCCTTAATTTAAAGATTCGGATCTTGGTGAGGTGGCGTCTCAGGGGCCTTTTTTTCTCGGTTTTTCATATAGTCTTTCTCGAGAACCGAGTTCGGCGCCACGACTCGACGACGCTTGCGAGCTTTTGAATCTTCGGTAATGTCCTGGCCTATTTTAGGTTGATCTAAAATGCTTAAGAGCTTTTCTTTTGATTCGGAAACACTCTTAAAAATACTTTGAGTCAAAGCATTTTGATTCTGCTGATCGGGTCGCTCATAAATTTTCATTTCTTCTAAAACTTTTAAAAAGTCTTGAGCTAGTTCCCACTGCTTGACCTGAGCCGCTCGAGCGGAAGCAACTTCGCTCTTGCCATCGACCGCTTTTGAAATGACTTCACAAGCACTTTCATAAGTATGTATTAACTCAGTGGCAGCCTTTTGCGACCACGTCGATTGCCCAAGCTCTGAAGATTCAAGTAAATAAACCTGGGCCTTCTCGAGTGGTTTTAACATGCTCTCAACATCCTCAAGGGATATCTTTCGCAATGAAACTTCACCCATATAAAAAAGAGTTCGGGGTAGCCAATCAGGAATTTGTTTGGTTCTGATTTCTCTCTTAAGTTGGCGAACTCCGTCCTCGGCCTGAGAATAATAAACTTTGGCTTGCTCAAAATTACCTAGAGAAGCGTAGGCGCCCGCAATTCGTGCTGGAATCTCGGCGCTTGCAATTTCATTTGAGAAATATTTTTTGCGCTTATAGCTGTCGAGAAGACTTGCTAGGGCATTTACTTTGTCACCTTGAGCTTCGTAGCAAAAAGACAATTGATAAAAAGATTGGGCTTGAAGTTCTGGAGCGTGGCCGGTCGTTTCTCTCGCGACATAGCGAAACTTTTCAATTGCCTCTGGGTACATTTTTAAAGCTAAAAAAGAGCGCGCCAAATTAAAATTCGCGACTTGAGTATACGCCGTGGTCGGTTGATCTGTCAGAAAAGCTTCGTATCCTGTTTTCGCATCTTCATATTTACCGGCTTCAAAATCAGAAGTAGCCTGAGCATAGAGTTTTGGAGTTTGATGGGTGACAACTCGCGAACTTGGATCTTGAAGGAGCTGAATTGAGTGTTGCACAGACGCACAGCCTGTTAAAAGAACAAGAAATACGAGTATTTTCATTTTGCCCTTTCATTTTGGGCCGAAGCCAAACGACCACTTAAGTTTAATAGATCATCCAAACCACAAACATCTTGCCCATAATCTGGAATCCGAAAAATCTGAATTTTTGAATCGATCTCTAAGGCGAAATCCTCATAGAGCTTGTAACGATCCGAGTAATAAGTGCGAAACTGGTTATAGAACTCAAGTATTTCAGACTGAGCCGCAACCTCACCGGTCGGCATCCACAATGGAAATGCGCGATTAATAATGACCGCATCGAGCTGATAATTCAGTTTTGAAAATTGCTTTTGCATATTGATTGCTTCTTCAAGCTTAGCTGAATCAAAACTGGTAATTAAAATGAAATGAGTTTTCTTATCGGACAGAAGATTTTCAACCATTTCACTACGATCTCGCAAAACTTTTTGAATCGATTTAATGGCTCCAAAAAAAT
>JAYUEB010000580.1:0-3636 GCA_043739525.1 Bdellovibrionales bacterium | reverse complement strand
TGAATTGCGAAATGTTACGAGGTACTTTCAATTCAGCACTTTCCTCACCGACAAAATCGCAGCTCTCTTACGAATTTTCTCCAGCTCTCTTAAAATATCCTGTTCGGCCTTCGTGTCGATTGCTTTCTTTATTTTAATACTCTTATCAAGCTCTTCAGCAGTTTTTAAAATGCTATCTTTTAAGTCGATGAGATCAAAAATTTCATCCGGATATGCATAATTATTGCGATTCGAATCATTTAAAGAGGTCACAAGAGCACTGAGTGAGAGTTTGGTACTTTGCCTAAAGCCAGCGTAAAAACTCGCCCACTCCTTTGCCTGGTTCGGAGCCGTCTTAGCGGTTTCAAACAATTTTTTAAGCAAAGTTTCAAGCGAACGAGATCCATAAAAAAGAGCCTTTTTTTCTTTTTGCTGCTCATAAGAAACCTGTTTTAAATGGGCTTCAATTCTTTTGTTAAAATCATCTTCTTTAACGGCCAGGGTACGAAGTCGTTTTAAATCGCCAATCTCGGCTTCAATATTGTACTTTCCGGGAGCAAGGCTTGATAGGTCGAGTTCAGGGTTCTTGCTATTTTTTCGAACCACTTTGTATTCGCGATAAAAACTTGGAAAAGTCAGGATCTCACCAGTACGCGCAGAGACATAAACCAAAATGCTGGTACCGACAGACCCATTCGTTAATAAAACCACCTTCGAGTTTTTGCTAAAATTTCGAATGTCGACATCCACATAACTTGCCTTTTGATTTCCGAATTTAGCTGGCTCTTGCTGTTGCGGAGGTGGTGGCGGCACATTGGTCTCTGGAAGCTTCTGATTTGCGCCACTCTCAAGTTGGCTTTCTACTTTAGACTTCAAATTAGGATCTTGCGCAGCAGTATCCTGCGCTTGCGTTTGAACTGGCGGAGGAGGTGGTGGCGGCACAAGGTTACGAATTGGCGGAACCGGCTCATCGCTAGTGCCTTTAATAGCTTTTTGAATATTCTGAGTGAGCTTTTCAACTGCGCCGTTTTCGCCAAACAAGGTATTTCGAAAATTGTAGAGGCCAACGAGCACAATTACCAGAATCGCAAACATCGCAAGCATCGAGAGATAGCCCGATCGTGGTTTTTTAGATTTTTTCTTTTTCCGTTTTTTGAAGCCGGCTTGAGAATCTTCTGATTTTTCTTTTACAGGTTCTTTTTGTAGTTCGAGACCCGCTTCTTCAGATGTTTCGGCCGCTTTTTTCATGCCAAAACCCGCGAACATCGAAGCTTTTTTTTCAGGTTCAGAAGCTTTTACGCTTTGTTTAGGAGGCTCGACCTTTGCGGGAGTTTCTTTTTTAAGCTCGGGTCTTCGAATCACTTGAGTTGCTTCTTCAAGTTTCGATTCTTCTCTGGTCAACTGTGTTTTTTCAGACCAATCACCCTTTTTCAAATCAAGCTTTAAACCCTTTTTCATGAGTTCGCCGATATGACTATCTTCTTTTATACTTTCTGGTGGAGGAGTTTTACTCTCACTTTGAAATTCGCCATTAAAAATATTTTTGAGCGAGTCTTCACTAAACGAAATAGCTGGAGCTTCCTCTTCTTCTTCTCGCTTATATTTTCTTCTCTCGACGGGTGCCTTTTCTGATTCTTCGACAACTACAGGCTTTTCAACGATAGGTTGTTTGACAGAGAGTTTCTTGGTGATTGAAGGATTGACCTCGACATCAATAATTGGTTTTTCGGGCGGCTTCTCAGAAACAGGCGCCACATACTCAGGATCATCTTCTGGATTTTGATAGAATGTTTCGTCTTTTTTTAAGATTCGAATCGACTTCATCATGTCTTCCGTCGATATTTTTGCGGTATCATCATCCAAATCCGCAAGTTCTGGAATTGGGACTTTATAATCAATAAATGAATTCTCATCAAGAGTCCGCATACGATCAAACTCAGGAATAAAGCCAATGCGAACCCATTTATCAAAAGTCTTTTTCCAGGCGTAATCAGAGTACTGAAGCTTACCTTTACTAATTTGACTGATAATTTCATCGGAAGAATAGGGGCCTTCCTGCAGATACTTATCAGGGCCAGAGTCTTTTACTTTTTTAAGTACCACCCACGGGTGATTGAGATGAGAACCCGCTTTACTGCGACTCTCGTCACTTGACTTTAATTCATCAAAAATGAGTTTGAACTCACCGACTTCGTCAAAACTTTGCCAAAGGGTTCCTCCCTCTTGAAACACAAGATCAACCAGAACATATTTTCTTTGCCTGATTGACTCAACGACATCAGCGGTTTCAAATGGGCCGCTTGCCTTACTGTCAATCGATACGTACCAACGTGGCATTAAAGTCTCTCTCTTCGACTCTTCATCTCGAGATGAACAGGTTCAAGCCATCTCAAAATTTTCAAATAAAACTCCAAAAAGTCTGTGCGCGTCTCAGGATCAAACCTCAAGAATTCAACTATTTCTTCGAGCTTAATTTTATTCGACTGCATGGCGATATACAATCTCTCTCCCATCATGCTTCCGAGAATCCGCGCTGCAAACAAATAACTAGTCCTTCGCCGGGGCTTAAAACTTCGCTTTCGCTTTTTCATTTGATGGAGAAGCATGACTTCACCCATTCGATGATCGAGTGCAAGTTTTAAAACTTCTTGCTCGGTTGCCGATGAATTTTCTCTTAGCTTTTGACTAAGATCGAGCAAACTTTGTGAGTAACGTTTATGGTTAATGAGTTTACTCACAAAAAAGCTCATGGCCTCACACCAAATTTGCTTTTCAAAATCCCCTGGCATGTCCCAAAAAAATCGTGAGCGCTTTGAAACTTTAGCATGTACATAGAGACCCGCAAGCTCTGCAACGTGATTCACGCTGGGCCTTGCCAGATAACAAACTCCGTTTTGTGGAAAATAAATGCTTCGTCCATCTTCAATTAACTCATCGACGATTTTAAAATCAGTTTTACCAACCTGTTTCTTAACAACTCGCCAAACTTTTTCGTCATAAGATGAGTAAACCGACAAATCATTAGTTGGTATTTCAATGTTTAAATCCGAACATACGAGTTCAACGAGAGCTCGCACTTCATCGGTCGGATCAAATTCAGGGTCTTCATCACGAAGCATCTGATCTGTGCTGCGCTCAAGAAACATCAAATAACTTTGCCACTGGACCCATGGCGGAGAACCCATGACACAAAACTGATTCTTCTTAAGTTTTACGATTTCAATTTTGTTTTCAAGGCCCTTCTCAGCAAGCTTAAAGTAAATTTTTTCAGGATTTAAGAAGATACTTAATGTCCGAGCTTTGAGTTCAGCTTTTTCGGCTAATTCTTTGAATTCTCCGGGCAAATGTTTTTGAGCAATATGCAAATCGCCAAAAAGTACATAAATTTTTCGCTTTGGATTTTTTCTAAGCTCTGCCACTAAAATATGAGCTGCAATTTTATCGCGAGCCTTCAGACTTTCAGACTTATCCTTCAAGTTTTCACTGAGCCCAATGATGCGATACTTTCTTTCGCGGGCTAATTCAAAAAGAGGGCGATAATTCTCCCATGGAAAACCCCAAGTTTCGTTCCACTGCATTTTCTTTAAAAATACTTTCTCCGATATTTTAGAATTCAAATAACTTTCAACAATCTTATTTTGCTCATGAGTTGTCGAT
>JAYUEB010000579.1:0-10949 GCA_043739525.1 Bdellovibrionales bacterium | reverse complement strand
GGAGCACCGGCTGGCTAAGCGCCGTAGAAAATAATACTGGCAACTGTAGACTCACAGAATCTGAATTCAACCGAATCGTAGAACTGCTCGATGGCACCAAGCATCGGCCCTTGTTCAAAACTTGGGTCTCCGTCTACAAAAAAGAGCGGGCTAGCAAGACATTTGATGGCGCAATCTTAAAATATTTTCGGATAAAGAAAGAACTGAGTCTTGTCGAGCTAAGTGAGCTCTCAAAACTTTCTGTCAGTTATCTTTCAGAGCTAGAAACGGGAAAAAAATCCGTTACGTTAGAGTTAAGAAACCAAATTATGCTCGCCTATGGGTACAGCATAACTACTTTTAAAAACTACATCACAGACCCTGCGCGAGTGAAGGCTATTCCCACGAGCTTCAAATTTGAAATTCTCTTGAACACTATGAGAGAGGATCAAATTGAAAAAATATTTCAATTTGCACAAGTAATTTTGGAAACGCAAATTTCAGAAAATAAAAACCTAGAAGACAAAGGAGAATCACATGGGACTCGATAGACTTATTCAAGCGGTTGCAGCTTTGGCAGTACTTGCATCTTTGACCGGACAGCTTCCTCAAATGATCGCCTATGCCCGCAAAGCGCAGTTTCAGATTATACAAGATTCAAAGGCATCGAAGTGGCCGAAGGCTTTTTTATTGCCAGTGAAATGAATATGATGTTTGCACTCCGAAATAGTAAGCAGAAGTTTTCGAGCCATCGGATTTCGAATTATTTCCCTTTTGATTCTTGGGTGCCGGTCACTTCAGGCTAAGCACTGATCCAGCTCTCCGCAGGATTCGCGCCATTCGCTTTGCTCATGTCACTCTTCCTGCCGCCCAGCGGTCGAGCCGGGTGCTTAGCCTTTCGCTCCCTTTCTTTTCCCTGGGCTCCTCAGCAAGTGAAGGAGCCCAAACGGGCAAAAGTACAACCAAGAAACAAAGGGAGATATATGAACAACGAAATCCAAGAACAACTCGAAAAGATTGCTTACAAGCGTTCGATTCCGTATTGCTACAATGATCAAATTGAGTGTCCGACTGGAGTCTGCAAAGCCTGCCATTCAGACGATCTCATGCGCCTAGTTTCGGGTGTAGGTTGCGAATACGGCGTTGATTGGATAATAGAACACATCTTTGAGACCGAGCTTGATTCGGCAAATCTTGAAGAGAGCTTCGAGCAATCCATTCGTGACTGCTATCCCGAAACCACTAAAGTTGGTTGGATGGAATTTGACACCGTAAGCTTAATGAAGGAGCAAGACCCAATCTCATGGCGTTGTGCACTTTCGGAGTATGAGTCTCAAGGGGAATCTGAAGGCAACATTATTTCATTGGATGGCGGATGCACATATTATTGGACACATGACATCGAAAGCTTAATTTCAGAGAATATGGAGTGACCCTCCTTCGTTATTCTTTTGTATTCTCTTTTAATTTTTGAGTTATCAAATCATGAGTCTGTCTAAAATCCTCGGTAAAATAAGGATCTTTAATAGGCCAATGCAGATAAACTCCTTAGTCTGGGATGAGAATCCTTAGTATTTTGAATTGTAGAGTTACATACCAAAATTGACTTGGATGCACTTATTTTTTGAAGTAAATTTAAGGGGTATGGATAAAAACTATTGGGACAAAATTTACGGCCAAAAATCAGAAACTGAAGTGAGCTGGTATCAAGAAGTGCCAGTAAGATCATTGGAGCTTATTGGCGATCTAAAGATGGATAGCTTAGATAGTATTATCGACATCGGTGGCGGTGATTCTCGTCTAGTTGATAACTTATTAGCTAAAGGATTTAGAAATATTTCGGTTTTGGACATTTCTTCCACGGCCCTCGATAGAGCTAAAATAAGACTTAAAAATGATTCAAAATTCGTAAAGTTTATTGTTTCCGACATTACCAAGTTTGATCCGCTAGAAAAATATAAACTTTGGCATGATCGAGCTACTTTCCATTTTCTCAAAGACATTGATGATGTCGCAAAATATTTAGAGGTGGCTAATCAGGCAATCGCTCCAGGAGGTTACCTCATTGTTAGTACCTTTTCTAAAACTGGACCAGATAAGTGCAGTGGGCTACCCATTTCACAATATTCAGATACAGATTTAAAAACCTTGTTTGAAAAATATTTCGTCAATATCAAATGTTTTGAAGATACTCATCCGACTCCGACGGGAGCAACTCAGAATTTTGTCTATTGCGGTTTTAAAAAGCGATAGCCGCGTCAATAGCAAAATATTCCAGATAGCTTAAGCGATATCACCAGCGCTCACTAATTCAAGTGAAACGCTGGTAATTAAATTAATTATTTATGCGCTTCGCCTTCATCGTGCTTCTCAGCTACACCTTCCCATGTTTCATGAAGAGCATAGCATTTACTTTTTTTGAAAGTATCAGCATTTGTGCCTCGCTCTTCTGTTTCTACCCAGTCGGCTACTTCTTTAAAAGTTTTACCCTTAACTTCTTTTGCGTATTCTTTTTTGCAAGCGCCCATCATGGCCCCTTCAGCTTTTTTCTCTGCTTTTTCATCGTGTGCATAGGCTAAAGAGAGCGACAGCATCAAGCCTGCTCCGAGCATCGCAGCTCCAAATTTATTGTTTTTCATGTTTTCTCCTTTGTGATGAGTTTGATTTTAATTGGACCATCCAATCAAAAATCTTGTTACATTCTAATTTGATCTGGTTTCCATCCGTGTCGCTCTGACTGATGGGATTTGCACCAGGGATAAAGAGCCTCGTAGATCTGCATTCCCATTTTTGGCATTTCGTGATCGTCGATGATATTGCGTGATCCATTTCATATATACCCCCATGTGGTTTTAAGAATGAGACCTATAATGCCCGCGACCAAAATCAGAATTGGCTCAGGAATACGCTTCAGCTTAAAAAGAACAAGAAAGGCAACAAGGCATAGCCCTACTGTTATCAAATCCGTGAGCGCTCTTCGACCGAGAACAATAGTTGCCCCTGCAATGGCTCCCACAGCAGCGGCAGTGACTCCATCCACGAAGGCTTTCACTGAAAGATTTTTAGCAATTCGATTAAAATAGGGCGCAGGAATGATTACAAAAAGATAGCATGGTAAAAACACTCCAAGAGCTCCAGCCAAGCCTCCAAGCGGACCGCTCACGAGGTAACCGATAAACGCGACTGTTATGACAACGGGACCAGGAGTAATCATCGCAACGGCGACAGCGTCTAAAAATTGTTGTTCAGTCAACCAGTGATTTTCAAGTACAACTCCGCTATGGAGAAACGGAACAATTGCAAGCCCGCTGCCAAATACAAATGCCCCGGCTTTTGCAAAGAATAGAAAAATTTTGAGAAGAGTTGATTTCGAGCTAACGCCATTAAGACCTATCAATAGCCACACCGGCACAAGTACAGAAGAGGTTGCTCGCGAAGTGCGTCTCGCAAAAATCACTACTATGCCAGCCATTAGAAAAAGAATTATATTTTCAGATTCGGTTACGACGGTTGCCGCAGCACTCAGGGTCCCAATGGCCCAAAGAAGCTTGTCATTCTTAAATGTTTTTGACGTTAGTTTATAAGAGCTCATCGCCATGATCGCAATGACAGCCGATCCAATTCCGTAAAATGCTCCCTGAATCCAACTCAACCCTCCGAACGAAACATAGAGAGCCGCAAGTTCCAACACCATTAAAAATGAGGGCAGAACAAATGCGAAACCGATCATTGTTGCTCCGAGAACTCGATAACGTGCCCATCCAAGATAAATTGCGAGTTGGGCGGCAAGTGGTCCGGGAGCCAGCTGGGATAGAGCAAAACCCTCTGAGTATTCTTCAGATGAAATCCACTTCTTTTCATCAACAAGATCGCGCCTCATATGCTCGCAAAGAACCACGGGGCCACCGAAGCCAAGAGTTCCGAGCTTTAAAAAATAAAACATCAGAGCTTTCAGTGAAACTGAAGCTTGATTCTTAACTTGGGTGGCCTCGTCACTCATATCAAATTACTTCTGCGTATCGAGTGCCGATTTAAGACCTTTAGCCAAATCCACTGTCGATCCGATTCCCCAATAGTGTAAGAATATAATTCGTGGAGATTCTCCGGTCATATGATTATGAATTGCAACGATGTTGATGTTCGCCGCTCGAAGCTTTTTAAGAACTCCCTGGACTTCGCTTTCAAGCATCGAAAAATCGCCGTCAACAATCGCTTCTTTATCTGAACCAGCAAATGCAGCCCAAGTGTTGACGCCCATAGTACTTCCCATTTCAAAGCCATGCATAGTCGTTTTACGTCCGATTGTGACTTTGTAGACGCCATCCTTGAGATCGCCCTTAATGCCTAAAGCTTTTGAAATCAAATCAGGATTAAGTGTGGTATTTGCCGGATCAATGGGCGCAATTGGAAAGCTGATCTTATTTTCCATCGTTTCTTTGACCTTGGCGTAGACTTTTCCCACAGCCCTTGCAAGAGTCTCTTCGTCTCCCATTCCATCGATATGCATAAACATAACTTTCGGAGAATCATAAAAAAAATGATTATGAAGTGCTGTCACCTCAAGACCATTTTCTAGCGCCACACTCATCACTGGATTCACCTGATCTTCGGTTAAAACGGTATCACCCATCATCATCACTTGATCGCCTGTTTCAATAAAGGCTGCCCACGAGGTAAGCCCAAGCGGCGGCATGAGGCTCACTCCGGCGGCAGTTGACTTGATATCGCCCCTCGCGAAGCTGACTTTGAAAACACCTTCTTTTTGATTATAGGTTCCCTTTAAGCCAGTCAGACTCTCTATCTTCTGAGTGTCTAACTTTGGTTTTGAAGATGCATTTGCAAATTGTGGCATAGCCAAAAAGCAGGCGAGAACTCCGACGATTAAATTTGTTTTCACTTTCTTCTCCTTAGTTGTTCTCCACGAGTGCATCGTAGATGATTGTTTTTGAAACTGGTTTACCATTTTTCTTTTTGCTCAAAAATGTTCGAGAATAGAAGAACATCAAAATGAGTATTTTTTTCATTCTGAACTTCCCTTTTTAAGCGAGAGGATTAAACTATCAAATAAATTCATAGCAGCCAAAAGTCTCTCTCGGTCGTCTTTATAGGAGCGAATAATTCCATCTAATGCCATTCGAATACCTTCCGTCTCTTTGCGATCATATTTTTGATCTTGAATATCGAGATCATGAATCACCTCAGCCAATGTTATAAGCGCGGGCAATCTTAGCTTGAAACTTTCAACCAAAACTTCAAAAGTGCATTTATCATCAATATGCCCAAACTCTCCTTTGAATACATCAAAGCGAATATTCTCAGGCTTGTGTTTGTACAAATCCATATCGACAAATAGAAAGTGGGCGTCTTTATCAATGTATTTTTTGATGAGCCAGGCCGAAGCCAGTCGATCCGCATGAATGTTTCTTCTTGTGACCCATGTTGATCCAACTTTAACTCTTGTTGATTGTCGTATGGGGCGTTTTTTTTCGATTGAACCCGTCATTTTTTTCTCAAAGGCAGAGAGATTGATTTTGCATTGCTCAACGCCATCTATTGACGAAATGGATCTCTTTTCTAGCTCTCCCATACGGCTATTGAACTTTGTACGTTTATGTTCCCAACGCATAAGTTCAGCAGACGTGAGCTTTCGGGAAATATTCTTTGTGGCCTCGCGAATTTCTTTTGCCAGTGCCTTAAACTCGACGTCGATCTGCATATTGTAGGACTGAATTAAGGATTCGGTCGAAAGACCAGATAAAAACTTGGCTTCTGTGACAATTGCTTCGCCGCCACTTGCAGTAATCTCGTTTGCAATTTGAACAATGGCTTTGCGAAAGAAAGTAATCTTCGGTACCGCCGAAACTGAATTCTTAACCATCACTGCCCCAATTTTTTGCAGACCTCGCCAAAGGCGAACTCGTTCCGTATCGGATTTAGCGGGTATTTGATAGAGAAGAAGGAGCCACTTCTGTTGTTTCATATTCGTTTTAAAAGCCTCCTAAAATTTGATCCTTACTTTGATGCCTACCGTGATTTGAGTCAATATATTGTGTGTTATATATATTACATATAATATAACAGATGTTATATTATGGTCTCAGTAAAGTTGGTGTTGATTTTTAGCTGAAAATATCTAATCAAGAGTGTGAATGTTGATGATGGATGTCTGGAAAATGAGGATGCCTGTGAGTCATCTCATCGTGACGATGAAGATGAAGATGAGGCTCGCGTGGAGGATCATTGGGGGCATGAGAATGCTGGTGATGTTCGTCGTGAATATGTTCATGGCTATGCTCAAGTTTAGTATGCAAATGTTCGTGCTCGTGATTTTCATTCAAATGAAGACATACTCCGCAGACCATAAGACCAAGGGCAATAATGAATGAAACCGAAATCGACTCTCCCAAAAAGAAAATAGATATAATCGATCCTATGAATGGAGCAGTTGAAAAAATGGCTCCCGTTCGTGAAGTTCCTATCTTTCGAAGAGACATAATGAACGCAACCAGGCTAACGCCAATGCCAAAAAAGCCCAAAAGGCCCGCCAAGAAAAGTTGAAAATCAAAACTTAATCTTTCGCCAATAAAAAATCCAAAAATTAAATTTGCTCCTCCGGCCACTAGTCCTTTAACCGAGGCGGTAAAGATAGGGTTTAGATGTGAAATATTTCGTGTCACATTATTGTCAATGCCCCAAGAAAGACATGCGAGAGCAATCAAGATAAAACCCATAAGGCTATCTTGGCCAGAACTCCCGTGAGACGCCAGGGACAGAACAACACATCCCATAACAATAAACAGCATTCCAAATACAATCTTTTTCTCAAAGTGTTCTTTAAAGATCGACCATGCAATGACCGAAGTTAAAACGGCTTCGAGATTTAAAAGTAGTGAGGCCGTGGAACCGCTAATCTTTATCATTCCGTACATCAGAAAAGCAGGACCTAAAATTCCTCCAAAAAATGTCGCAGCTATTAGCCACTTTCCGTCCTTCTTCTGAAATTGTCCTATTGAAGCTCTGACTTCTTTCTTGAGGGCCAGAATCGCAAGCAGGCCAATGCCAGCAGATAAATATAGAACACCAGCCATACTTTGAGGCGGTAAATCTCGGATAAGATATTTTGCTCCAGGAGCAATTCCACCAAAAAATAAAGCGGCCACAAGAGCGGCCTGGTAGTTTTTTAAAGCGAAAATGATTGAACTCAATCTTTTATTTTGCATACAAAGCTATTGTACTAAAAAAGTTCCGGCTGAAGGATTAGGGACACCATGAAAACCGCAGGTAAACCCATATTCTCCTTTTTTGCCAACTAAAAATATTTGGTGAGCCATTTCATTAGAAGGCGCCATGAGATCTAGACCTAACTTTTTCGACTCTAGGCGGAACATTTTATTGGCCGATTTTAAGATTAGTTCCACCGTTTTTCCGGTCTCAAGTTTAATTGAAAGGGGACTACAGGTTCCATTAGAGTTGCCTGATATCGTAACTATGACATCAGGAATTCTTAAGAGATCAATAACATCTTCGCGCTGCCAGTGTACGGCGAGATCATACGCCGTCAAACCATCAGCATTTTTAATTCTACGATCTGGATTTCCCAAGAGAAGATCAGAAACAATTGACGGATCTCCATTGAGAGCTGCGTACATCAAGGCTGTATTGCCCAGACTGTCTTTGGCATCCATATCCACTTCACTTGCCACAAAAGAGTCATAAACATTTTGGACATTGTTCTTTACGGCTTTAATGAGTGGGGTTTCCCCGCTCTTATCTGCAACATTCACATATGCACCGCTGCTGATAAGTAAATCGACAATATCCTTTGTTTTGCTAAAAACTCCACTCCCGGCTCCGTGAATGGGAGAGTTGCTGACGCCGCAACTTGCATCGAGCGAAAACATGAGCGGAGTACACCCCTGTGCATTGGCGAAATTAACGTTCGCCCCGCATTCGATTGCACGCTCAACTGTTTCGACATTGCTTGCTTGGCGTACAGATTCAACTAAGGTTAAGTTTTTATCTTTGGGGCAAGGATCTTGCGCGGGCATTTCTCCAAACAGTTCGCATGCAAGAGGTATCATTTTGTAGTCGGCTCTTACATTGCTATAAGTTGCATCTACAACTTTGTTGTCCTTTACGTTGACTGTCAGGTTAACAGAAGGGTCAAAATTATCGACATACAAAACTCTACCAGATTTATATTTTCTCTTATTGATCCCTAAGGCTTGAGTATAAGTTGAGCCATCAGGCAAAAAATATTGGATGGTGCTTTTGACTCTGGGACGCCCCAAATCAATTTCGATTTGAAACTGAGTTGTATTGTCAGGGGGTAAAGATCCCTTGCATTCCAATGACTCTGCTTTCAGCAAATTTGGTAAAATCAAAAGTATTGTCGGGAAGATCAGTTTTAATTGTAAAATATTTTTCATGTATATCTCTTCTGGTTATTTAATGTTTAATTGACTGCACCTTGGGTGATCCAATCACGGATCGCTTTTATCTGATCATCCTTGAGTGGTGAATAGCCTTCTTTTGCGGGCGGCATTCGTTTTTCATCTTTTCTCTCCAGTGCTATAACGAGGCCAGACTCATCAGCATTACCTGGCAAAATTAACTCGCGCGGTGAATTCATAAGTTCGTCTCTTGTGAGAAGAACTCTTTTACCAGAATTATTCGGCGAATGACACTTTATGCAGGTCACTTGAAAAATATTTTTATTAATCGAATCAAAGCTTGGTTGAATAGGTTCTGGCGGAGGTTCGGGAGGGCCGTGTTGGGCTTGCTCGGGAGCGCCCATCTCAATCCATGTCCAAAGCATAGCAAGTTCTTGATTTGTGAGAGTTCCTTTTCTTGGCATCGTATGATCATAAAATACCGAGCTCTTAATTTTATTTAAATGTGCAAGAACATTTGAGTAGGTTTCTAAATTTACATTCCCAGAATTGCCGTGGCAGGAAATGCAATTGGGAACAAAAACATTTTGATATATGAAGTTAAAAGAAAGTCGCACTTTTTGTTCTTTGGGCAAATCAAATTTTTGAATTGCCCCTGACGGATCTTTGTTAATCTTGTAAGCACATCCTACAAAAATTAAAGAAGTCGAAAAAATAAAAAGTGCAAGTTTTCTCAAAGTAACATCTTCGACTAACGAACAGCTTCTGCTGAAATCATCGTTCCATCCATTTTAAGATAGACGTTCAGCTTTTTAGTTCCGTCCATTGTTGTCATGTGTGCAAGAGCCACATCTTGACCATTTAAATTCGCTTTAGATAATTCAACAGAACCGAGGTCATCAAAAAATGGCGCGGCTTTCGAGTCTGTCGGATTGTCTAATAAGTAATGCAGAGAATTTTCAGTCAGGGTAACTGAATCCACTCCTGGCCATGCGCTATCTGGACCAGCGGTTCCACCATCAATAACTTGAAAAGCCAAAGGCTTTCCGTCCTTATCGAAAGTCATCGCAACTTGGAGAGCATTACCTTTCGCTGGCTGAGTCTGTGAAACCAGAACTTTGAAGGCCACGGGAGCTTGATTCTCTACATCTGCAACTTCAACCTTTGCGGTATTCTTCATGAAAGAAGCATCAATCTTATTAAGTGCCACAAGTCTATCTATTCTATGGACAGAAAGCTCTGCAATTTTCGCCGAAGTATTTGCTCCGTCGCCGTGAGCAAAAGCAAAGTTACATGAGAGTAATATCGTAGACAAAATAATCGATGCAGTTTTCATTAGATCCCCTTTGTTTAAAACAGCTTAATGACAATTATATTTAGATTTATTCGCAATTAATTCAGTAACCTTGACCCTTCATTAACAAAACAACCTCTGCCAATTTAGCGTCGACCATCTTTGGATCTTTACTATTCATTGCTGCCTTCACGCAGTGATGCAGATGTCCTTCAACAATCGAGCACTCAAGACTCCGTAGGGCAGAACGAATCGCTTTAATTTGTATTACGATCTCAGGACAATATCTTCGGTCTAAAATCATCCGTTCAACACCCTCCACCTGTCCTTTTACTCGCTTGAGCCTTTTAAGCTCCGCAGAATGATTTTGTGGAGTGACACCTGGTTGGACTTTGAATTTGCTTTGTGATTTTGTTTTCTTAGCCATTTATAATACCCCGTATGGGTATAACGCCAGCACTTTGAAAATAAGTCAAATTCAATGTTTTGTTGTGCACATTTGCCACAATCACTTGCCAGCCAAACTATAAAAATTATATACCCCGGCCAGGTATTATGCTCGCATGGTCTTAATAAACTATTAAAAAGGATTAATATATGAGAATGCTAGGTTTATTTTTCGTAACTTGTTTGGCGGGATCTTCTTACGCCATTGCTAACGATTTTTCGAATGGCAGAGAATTTAACTTTGGTTCTAGCGACGTTGTAAATAATTGTGAAAATGTAAGATCGTTTGTTGGCTCTAGAGTTAAGAGTTTTGAAGAAAAAGAAGGTATCTCACCAAACGGCATCTCGTTTGTTGTCGCTAGAGTTCTTCGCCATAAAACTGGCGTTAAGGGAAATCACCCAGTTTGTGTAGGTGTATTTGAAATTGCTAGCGCAGGCATTGAACTTAGATTGAGAGAAGACGCCGAACATTACGGCGAAGATCGGGACTCAAGATGCCTGGACGACAACCAATCTGCATTAGGTGATGTCAGCGTTGTCGGAACTAGGACGAACTGGAATCAAGGTTGGTTTTTTAATCCCTTTTGCCAATCCTTTGAACTATTCATTGGCAAAATTCAGTGATTGAGATGATCGGCATAGGCCCTGCTATTGAATCTTTTTACTATTTAATCTTAGAGAATTTACTATGACTGAAACTGAGCTCAAGCTCATCGCAAGAGCCGCGATCATGGGGCTCAGTAGCCAGCCATAAACAGGGTATAAAACTCCGGCAGCAACCGGGACACCGACGGCATTATAGACAAAAGCAAAAAATAAGTTTTGCTTAATATTCG